>JAIXVB010000731.1 GCA_027483245.1 Verrucomicrobiaceae bacterium
CTTCGTCCAAGGCGGCATGCAAAAGCAGGACGCGCACAACCTCGCCAGCCTGGTCGAAAACAAGGACGCCAAGCCCGAGTTCTTCACCGGCATGTCGCCTGAAGGAGTCCTCGCGCACGACCTCATCCATGATGCCGACTGTCTGGAAAACATCCGCACCAAAGGCAGCGGTTTCGATCCCAATTACCTGCGTTGTATTGGCAGAATGGGCAAGGTTCACACCGAGAGGTTCGTCAAAGAGGTCGAAAAATTCATCAACCTCACCAACGACGCTGAGATCATGAAGCATCTCGAAACCCACTCGACGAACTACTATGGCGACGTCTTGGCCATCCTCGATTACACCCAATCGCAGGACAGTACCCGCTTCCCCACCATGCACAAACACCTCACCGAAGCGCTCAAAACCAAGACCGAACTCTCCGGCCCCCTCAAAGAACTCGTGGACAATCGCATCAAAACCCTGTGGCCCACCGTGACACTGTAAGCTCCAGGAACAGGCCACCGGCACAAAGGGCGCTCCATCGAAAACCGCGCCTGCGTGCCAGAATGCGCGGAGTCTCAGAGCCTTCGAGCATCCCTTGGCCTCGAAAGCTCCAGAGGCCTGGAGCACTCCAGGACGCTGCCGCGTTCAATAGGGAGCAGAAGAACGAGGAATCAGCGGAAAGGATTGATCACGCGGACTCCGTCGAAGACCTGGCCATGGGTGAGATCTTCGGAGTAGAGCGTGGTGCAGCCAAGCGCCTGTGCGGCTGCGATGATGGTGGCGTCCCAATGAGACACTTGGTAACGGCGGCGGAGGCTGACTCCCGTGATGACGAGTTCCAACGTCACCGGAAGCACGGGCACTAAGCAGCCCAGGCTCAAGGTCGCATCAATGTTGGATTCAGAGATGCCGAGAGCTTTCTTGCGCAAGGCATTGGCGATGAATTCCTAAAGTACTTGGGTGGAGAGACCAAACCGTGTCGTCAGCATCAGCTTCTCAGCACGTTGACGTTTGAAGGCATCTGCCGGAGCCTGGGAGCAGGAGTAGAGCAGGATGTTGGCGTCGAGGAAAGCTTCAGCGCTCGGCATAGATCTCATCGCGCTTGAGTGGGACCATCGGTTCCGTGTTGGAGGCCTGCATGGCCTTGAGTCGTTTTTTCATGGCGGCCTTGCGCTTCTTCTCCTCAGCCTCCGGCGGAGTCTCCATGAAGCGCTGCAAGGCCTGGACCAGCACCTCCTTCAGGGTGATGCGTTGCTCAGCCGCGAAGACTTTAGCTTTGAGGAAGATGTCGTCAGGCAGATCGATCATGGTCTTCATGGAGCCATAAATATGGGAATAGGGGTGCAGACGCAATGCCTAGATTCGCCAGCGGCAGCGGCGAGTTTGACGTTCCCAATCGGCAACCACCGAGGGACACTCTCACCCAATCGCAGGACAGTACCCGCTTCCCCACCCTGCACGGAAACCTCACCGAAGCGCTCAAAACCAAGACCGAACTCTCCGGCCCACTCAAAGAACTTGTGGACAATCGCATCAAAACCCTCTGGCCGCCGGTGACTGTGTAAACCCGCAGGAACAGGTCACCGGCCCAAAGGGCACGCCGTAAAAACCGCGCCTGCATGTCAGAAGGCGCACGTCTTCAGAGTCTTCGTGCGCCCCTCGCGGCATGCGAATGCTCCACAGGTCTGGAGCACTGCTAAACGCTGCCGAGTTTGAAAGAAAGTCACAAGGACAAGCCATCCGCAGACGATTGAGTTGCAGAACGGAGTCTGTCGGACAGGTCTTGAGATTTCTCGCGTTTCAACATTTGTGTCACGTCTCACGCACCTTCTCATCACCAGTCTTTTGGGTTTCGTTACAGTCGTTAGCGCTCATGAGCCGGACTCCTTCAACTACCTGCTCGGCACACAGGCCATCGGTGGACGATATCAGTTCACGAATGAGACGAAACTGATCGAGAGTGCACGGCTCATTCGTTCGCTCGGGTCCAATGTGATGAAGTTCACGCTTTCAAACGAAGGCTCCTTTGGCAAAGACAAGGGCAACGTGCCGGAGAAGCCTGCCAACGTGAAGACACTCGTCGATCTCATCACCAAAGAGCCGTCACATCGTGCAGTGATGGAAATGCCATTCACCTTTTACCTGCTGTGGGCCTATCCGCTAACCAGCAAAACTCAGGCTGCCACCTTCAAACCCGAGCATCGCGAGCCGCAGTATGAGGAATTGAAGGAGTTCGCAGCCCACCTGTTAAAAACTTTCAGCGGCACGGGAAAGCACTTCTACCTCGGCCACTGGGAGGGAGACTGGCATCTGCGCTCACACTTTGATCCCAAACAGCCATTTCCCGATGGAGCCCAGGAACGCTTCACGGACTGGCTAAAAGTGCGCCAGCGAGCCATTGATGACGCAAAACGCGAGACGCCTCATCACGACGTGGCCGTCTGGCACTACACCGAGGTTAATCTCGTCGAACCCTATCGGCAAAACGACGGTTCATGCCTCACCAACAGCATCCTGCCGAACGTGGACGTGGATTTCGTCAGCTACTCCTGCTACGACGCCCTTCAGAAGGACATTCGTGCGGGGTTGTTTGATGCGCTCAATCACATCGAATCCAAACTCCGTCCCAAACCCGGCATTACCGGCAGACGCGTGTTCATTGGCGAATATGGCTTTCCCACTCAGCGCTACTCGCCCGTCGAACAGAACCGCAAAACGCTCGAAGTCATGATTGCAGGCATCGAGTGGGGCTGTCCCTTCACACTCTACTGGGAGCTCTACTGCAATGAGTTCCACGACGGTCAGCACGCTGGATTCTGGCTCATCGACGACATGAACGTGAAACAACCCGCTTGGTTCACCCACGAGAACTACCATCAGTGGGCCAAAAAATGGGTTCATGAGACCACCGTGCGAACCGGAGTTGCACCCAACGACAAAACCTTCCGCTCAGCGGCCCTGACCTATCTCCGAGCCGAGTTGGCGAAACTGAACTAAAGGGGGAGGATGCCATTGCATGAACCCTGTGAATTCTTGGATTGAAGAGCCCTCGTTAGGTTCCTCGTGGGCATTCAAACCCAAC
>JAIXVB010000541.1 GCA_027483245.1 Verrucomicrobiaceae bacterium
CCAATCATGCCTCTCGATCACGAAACGATTCTCAGACATCTCTTTGCCGCTCGGCAACGCCTGGGCGCAGCGACTTGGCTCATTGTGCGGGATGCTCATGCGGCTGAGGATATTTTTCAGAATGTGGCGCTCAAATCCGTGACGCGAGAGGTATCTTTCGAGCATGAAGGGGCGTTGCTATCATGGGCAACGCTGTCAGCAAAACGTGAGGCAATTGATTGGCTTCGAAAGCGCAAGTCGGAGTCCCTAGGCCTGGAACCTGATGTCCTGGATTTGCTGGATCGTGAATGGCAATCCAAGTCTGCTGCGCCGGAGGCACCACGCATGGAGGCCTTGAAGGAATGTCTCGATTCTGTCCCCACGAACTCACGTCGTTTGCTTGAGCTGCGTTACTTTGATGGCCGTCCCTGCCAGGAGGTCGCTGAGATATTGGGCACCGGTTTGGAGGCGATCTATCAGCGGCTCTCGCGGCTGCACCGCCAGCTCAAGCAATGTGTCGATCAACGGCTCTCCCACTCATGAACGACGATCTCCTTCTTCAGCGTCTGCTGGATGGCACCCTGACTCCGACGGAACAGGTTGAGATCAATCAACGGCTGCGTGTTGATATCGGCTTGCGTGAACAGCTGCGCGAGATCGCGGAGCAGGCCATGGTCATGGGAGATCTGGCGAGGCTACGTGATACCTGCATTCCAGCCTCCTTTCCCGAAGCCACAGATAAAGGTGTCAGCTTCACGCATTGGCTAGCTCTAGCAGCCTCGGTTGCGTTGCTCGCGGCGAGCGCATGGTTTTGGAATGGTCGTCGTGAGCTGCCCGTGCTCACTTTGATGGATTCTTCAGGTTCGATTGCTTGGAGCCATGGGGGCGACCTACGGCAGAGCGTGGCCGATGGTGATCAACTCAGCGCAGGCACACTGGAAACGATTGGCGAGACAGCGACCGCACAACTCGCGTTTGCCGATGGCACACTCATCACGCTGAGCGGCGAATCCGAACTCTCCTTTTCTGAAGAGGGGCAAAAGCGGCTGCTGCTGCGCAAAGGATCGCTCTCCGCTCAGGTAAAACCGCAGCCAAGGGGCAGGCCCATGCTGGTGCGTACCCCGAGCGCTGAAGCAGAGGTGGTGGGCACGGTCTTCAATCTCTCCACACGCCCCGATGACACACTCTTAAAGGTGGATGAAGGTCTCGTGAAACTGCGCCGTCTTGCCGATGACAGCTCCATTGAAGTGCCTGCGAAAAACAGTGCTGTGGCCTCGCTCGACAGTGCGCTGAAGTTGGATTCCGCGATCACACCGGAGCCGCTCACCAATTGGAGGTTTGACTTCACGACCACGATCCCGCCGAACGACTGGCGCGGCGATTCAAACGGCAATCACATGATGGCGAGTCCTTATGTAGCCTCGCGTAAGTCTTCGGGTTCGATCATCACCCACTTCGGTGTGTGCGTGCGCCCCTCGCAGCTCACACCGGCACTTTCACTCATCGCCACCGCTCAGAGTGTCATCCGATTCCGAGTCCGCCAAAACGAAGCCAAACCCCTCCAGCTCATGCTGCTCACTTCAAAGTCCAGCGGTGGTTATGGCGGCAACTTCGAAGCGAAAATCGCTCCAGACGAACTGCGCGCCGATGCGGATGGCTGGTGCGAATTGGCGGTTCCCATCCGCGCCCTCAGACCTCTCTCACCGCGTCATCCATCGCCTGTGGGGAATGTCCTCGCTTCGGTGTTGCTCTCGTCTTTTCAAATAGATACGAAGCTCGCGGTCACCCAATTTGAACTGAAGTCAGCGCCTCAACCCTGAGCTTCTTCACTCGGTCCTTTGAGTTCCCGACGTGTGACTCAAATTCAGAGGCAGTCAACTTGGGCAGTCTGCCTCTCGCCATTTGGAGGTTCACCCCATTCCATTCCACTCACCAACCTTTTCGGGACTGGTCCTACATGGCGGCGGCGAGTGGTCTGTCAGACTAACCAGCAAGCTGGGAGACTTTAAGATCGTGTTATCGTCAGCCTATGTCCAGGCTACGTGCTCATGCTCCATCGCCGCTGTTTACTCCTCCTGCTTTCTGTCTGCCTCTCGCCGTTTGGCGGGATGACGGCCCTTCACGCAGCTGAACTGCCCGATTCGCCAGGCCGAGCCCCGCATGCCGCAGGTCCAATTGAGCAGGTCAAAGCTCCGGCTTCTGTCAGTGGATTTGAAGTGCGGGTTCCCGCGCCTGGGCCGGATATCATCGCTGACGAGATTCTTCAGAAGGCGATTGATCAAGCGGCATCCGCTGGCGGTGGCGTGGTGCTGCTCGGTGCGGGGGACTTCAAACTCTCGCGCCATGCCGATGATGAAACCGTGGTCATCAAAAGCAACGTCACTCTGCGCGGTCAGGGCCACGCGACACACATCTACTTGGACCCGAAAACTCCGCCCCATGAGCTGCGTTACTTCCCCATGCGGATTGGCACGGCTACAGTGCCATCACACAATGTGGTGATCGAGCACCTGCGCTACACTGGCCATGACAAGGCCATCGGCGGGGGATCGATCATGGGTTTCAATGCGCGGCTGGATGAAAAGGAATCACTCCTGTTGTCATGCGACAACATCACGGTTCATCATTGCTGGATCTATGATGCCAAGCAGGCGGTGGGCTGCACCAAGCCAGCAACAGCCATGTATCTGGCTAAACATGTCATTCCAGCAGAGGAAGCCAAAGAAGCGGCAGTTGACCCCGATAAAGTGCGCACCGGTTACTTCGATGCCGACCGCATGGCCACCCAGTTCAAAAACTGGCAGGTGCATCACAATTACATCGAGACCTGCGGAAACAAGGCGATCGAACTGGCCGAATGCAACGGCGGCCTCATTGCAGACAATCACATCGTCAACGTGGTGGATGGACCACAGGTGATCTTTGGCAGTCGCAACGTGCAGATCTGGAACAACCTCGTCCATTTCACCCGGACGGGCATCAACATCTCCGAAGGCTCACATCACATCCGCGTCAGTGGCAATCATGTGGAGCCGATGCCTGAAGTGTCAAAGAAAGCGGTACTGCCCTGTCTGATCTTCCGAACTGAGCCACTGCCCTTGCACTCAAAAATTAGCGATGTGGTGGTCACCGGTAACATCTTCCGCAATCAGCACACCCACGGCAAATGCACCATGCGGTTTGTGACCCGCCCGGAAGCACTCTCCTGCGTTTATGAGGGCATTGCGCTCTCCGGCAATGTCTTCGATGGAGATGTCCAGATTTACGATATGCGAACCTCAGCCAAGACCACCATTCAGGACATCGTTTTTGCGGACAATGTCTGTGAAGGAGCGCTGGTTTCTGAACCCCATGAGTCGATGAATTCAAGCCATGTCGCGGTGCGAGGAAACATGCTGCGCTATCCGGGTACCATGAGCTTGAAAGCAAACAACTGGATCTGGACCGACAACACCCATGTCAACGGCACCCTCGAAATCGCCGCAGGGGCTAAGTCTAACATCATTCGTGACAATGTGACAGCTTCCCCCGTCGCCGACAAAGGCATGGACACGGTCTTGACCGGAAATGTGGTGATGAAGAAAAACGAAGCTCCATGAAACGTCCCTACACTGCCAAAAGCACGCTGAAAACTCTGAGCTGCGCCATGCTGCTTCCGGCGCTTTTGTTTTCTCAAAATGCCGTCATGAAACGCCCGTCAGCGCAATCTCTCAAAAAGGGAGAGAAGCAGCTTTTCGTAGACGATCTGATGATCAAAAAGAAGCAGGGAATCACCAGAATGGTCCACCCTGCCGAGAAACTCGAGCGTCCTGTGCTGGAGGCAGCAATGCCATGGGAAGTGCGTGACAAAGAGAGTTTCCTGGATAAGCGCGTCAACATCTATGGCACGGTGCCGCGTGATGATAAAACGGGCACCTTCAGAATGTGGTATGCGGATCCCGGCAGCGTGCTTTACGCGACCTCCAACGACGGCATTCATTGGGAACGGCCCGTTCTCAAGATCATGGGTAAAACGAACGAAACAGATCTCCATCTGCACAGCCCCAGCATTACCGAGGACAAGTTCGAGACAGACCCCAAAAAGCGATACAAGGCGGTGGGCAACGCAGGCATGGACAGGGACGACGCCAAAGTCCAGCGGCTCAAAGACAAGTTTGAGATGGTGGATTGGTATCGCGACAAATTGCATCGCCTCTACTACGCAGCCTATTCTGCCGACGGCCTGCGTTGGACGGTCGAACCAGAACCCATCTTGCTGGGATGCGATACCATCACGCTGTCGCAGGATCCAGTGACTGGCGAATACCTCGCTTTTCACAAACGCCAGGGCGACCCGCGTGTGGTGGGAATCCGGCAGGTCTTTTTATCTGTCAGCAAGGACATGGAAAACTGGTCTGAACCCCAGCCTGTCATGGTCGCGGATGAACTGGACAATCGGGCCGCGAAGAAGCTGAAAGGCGGCACCTATTCGGAGTTTTACAATCTCTCCGCCTTCTCCTACGCGGGGCAGTGGCTGGGTTTTGCCACGCCCTTTCGCCGTGTCGAGCCTCCCTCCGCCTTGTTTGGCAACGATGAGGTCGATGGACGCAAACGCTCCGCCACGGGGATCATTGATGTGCAGTTGGTCCACAGTCGTGATGGCCGTCATTGGCACCGGTGTTCCGACCGGAGTCCGGTGATTCCGCTGGGACCGCATCCCTATGATGCCGGAAGCATCTTTGGTCTTTGCAACGCCCCGGTCGTCGTGGGTGATCAAATGTGGATGTATTACACCGCCGTGACCACTCCTCACGGAGGACTTGGGCCTGAAAAACAACAGTCCATCGCCCGGGCAGCTTGGCGGATCGACGGGCTAGCTTCCTTGCGGCCCAAGAAAAATCAGACGCCGGGGATCATCGAAACACATGAGTTTGTCCCTGAAGGAACGCGGCTTTTCATCAATGCCGATGTCAAAAACGGTGCCCTCAGCGTGGAGGTGCTGGATGCCGCCGGGCAGATCATTGAAGGCTATGAGAAGGAATCCAGCGTGACCGAAAAACAGGATTCCGTGAAGCTGGCCATCGAATGGAAAAATGCCGAGGCCCTGCCTTCAGGTGTGCCTATCCGCCTCCGCTTCCATCTGGAGAATGGAGACCTCTACAGTTACCTGATCGATTGATGGAGGACCACCTGCCCCCTCCGGCATCAAGCTGTTCAACCCCATCATGAAATCGCTCCTTATCCTCTCCTGCCTGCTTCTAACGCCTGTGGTCATTCACGCGCAGACAAAACCGCTCGCACAAGATTACAGCATTGTTTTACACAATTCAGATCGCGAGCGTTATGTCGAAGGTCCGGGTCTTGTGCGACTGCATGACGGCTCGCTCGTGGCCGTGGTGCCGGTGGTTCCTCGTGAGGAATGGAGCAAGGAGCGGCGCGCCACGCAAAGCGTCACGCACATCCTGCGCAGCAGTGATGGTGGTCAAACGTGGCAGCCTGCGACGCAACTGCCCTACTATTCCGCAGCACCTTTTTTGCATGGCGGCGCGCTGTATCTCCTCACCAACAAAGGCGGCACGAAGTCGCGCAATGATGACCTGCTGCTGCTGAAGAGTATCGATGGCGGCAAAACGTGGTCGGAGCCAGTGACGCTCTTCACGGGCCACTTCTGGAACTGCCACACAGGCATGGTGCAGCGGGCCGACAAGCTCTACTGGGCCACGGACGATCTTTCGCTCGGGAAGCTGCGCGGACCCCGTGTCATCGCGGGTGATCTGTCTGAAGATCCGATGAACCCTAAGGCATGGCGCATGTCTGAGCCCGTGCCGTTTCCGGGAGTGCCAGAGGCGATGACCCATCCGAAGTTTGCAGAGCTGCCCAGCCAATATCTGGAGCCAAACGTCATCGACGTGCGTGGAAAGTTGCGCGTGCTCATGACCGTGAAACCCAAACGCCAATCCACAGCAAGCCTCTGCGCGGTTCTGGACTTTGAGGACATGGGCGGTCCGCTCGATTTGAAATTCACGCAGTTTCATCCTATGCCCGGAGGCCAGTTAAAGTTCTGCGTCATCTGGGATGAGCCGTCGAAAATGTTCTGGGCCACGGCGAACCTCGTCGTCGATGGACAGGGCGCGTTTGATTGGTTCCGCGAGGGCGAAAAACGTGGCAATGTTCGTTACGCGAGCGGTGTAGGTGGCAATGATCGGCGCTTCCTCATGCTGCAATACAGTGTCGATGGCATGAACTGGTTTCAGGCCGGCTGCGTGGCACAGGCGGGCAAAATCTCGCAGTCCTTCATGTATGCACGACCTGTCATTGATGGCGATGATCTCGCCATCATCGCCCGCAGCAGCATCAACGCCCCAAACCAGCATGACGCCGATCATGCGACGTTTCACCGTGTGAAAAACTTCCGCAGCCTCGCACTGAAACTCATCCCGGAACCGGAGGAGTAGCTTCTTCAAGAACTGCTTTCAATCAGGCCCACTTTACTCTTCAGAGTCTCTGGACTGATACAGCACCCGCTGGATTTAGCGTCACCATGGCCGACAGTCAGAGCTCATGAACCGCGTTGATCGTTTACTGGCGCAGATCCTTTACCTGCAATCTCGTCCGCTCTGCACTGCGGAGGAAATGGCGGAGCATTTTGGGTTGAGCTTGCGGACGATTTATCGGGATTTGGCTGCGTTGGGCGAGGCAGGTGTGCCGCTAGTGGCGCAGGCAGGCGTGGGTTATTCGCTGGCACGGGGGTATCATTTGCCGCCAGTCAGTTTCACCACAGAGGAAGCCAGTGCCTTGGTCACAGGTGGTTTGTTGGTGGAGCGATCTGCGGATGCCTCGGTCAAGCGTCCAATGCGCTCAGCACTGATGAAGGTGCGCGCCGTGCTACCGCGTTCGTTGCAGGCGCAGATGGTGCGGCTCGAGCAAAGCATGGCCACCACAGCAACACCGGAACAGCCTGAAAAAGGAGCCGACCTCACGCTGCTCCAGCAGGCACTCGCACAGCGTCGGGTGCTGCGTTTCAGTTATGTTGGCTGGAACAAAAAGGACGCCGAGGAACGCGAGGTGGAGCC
>JAIXVB010000083.1 GCA_027483245.1 Verrucomicrobiaceae bacterium
CAAATCCTCCGCACCAAATCCGTCAAAACCGGCAAATTCACCCTCGCTTCTGGCAAAGAAAGCGACCTCTACGTCGATTGCCGGGTGACCACCCTGGACGCACGCGGTGCCGTGCTGGTGGGCCGGGTGCTCCATGACCTGCTGCGCCAAGAAGAAACCGCGCGCGGTCTGGAAATCGGCTCCCTCGGCGGTCTGACCATGGGCGCAGACCCGATCACCCTGGCCGTTGCCATGACCTCGAGCCTCGCGGGAGATGAGCGGCTGATTCAAGCTTTCAACGTCCGCAAAGAACCCAAGGGTCACGGTCGAGGCAAGCGCATCGAAGGCAACTTCACCCCCCATCAGCCCGTCGTGGTCGTGGATGACGTCATCACCACGGGCGACTCCACGTTGAAAGCCATCCAGGCCATCGAAGAAGAGGGCGGCAAGGTCGTCTTCGCCCTAATCTTGGTCGATCGTCAAGAAGGTGGCCGCGAAAACATTGAGAGCAAAGGTTACCCCGTGGTCGCTGCCTACACCCGTGCGGAGCTGGTCTGAAGACCGGCCCCATTCACGGGTTGCCCTGAAGGTCGCACGAACTACTCCGCCTCGATTTCCAACCTGGGGAACAGCGGCACCGGAGTGCCGAGCTGATGACCACTGGCCAGGAGACCCCATTTCAAATCACTGATCTGGAAGCCCTGGGGCAGTTCCCAACCAATCTGCGCACGAGCGACACCCATCGCCGTGGGCAGAATGGGATTGAGCAACACACTGATGTGAACCCAGGCCTCGGCTAGGTGATACAACACGCTGTCCAGACGCGCCGCTTGTTCTGGATCTTTGGCGAGTGAGAAGGGCTTGGTGTTGTCCACATACGCATTTGCTGCCGAGACAATCTTCCACGCGGCAGCAATGCCCTCGTGAATGGCCCAGCCATTCATCGCTTCCATATACGCAGGCACCGCCTCAGCCACCGTGTCACGCAGGGCGCGGTTCACGTCGTCATCGTAGTCGCCTGGTGTCAGCACGCCGGCGCGATACTTCTGCGCCATGTTGATGCTGCGATTCAGCAAGTTGCCGAGACCACCGGCCAGCTCCTTGTTGTAAGACATGATGATGCGTTCATCGCTGAAATCACTGTCGTAACCCGTGGCGATGTCGCGCATCAGGTAATAGCGCAGGCCATCTGGCGTGAAGGTTCCCGCAAGCACATTCGGATCGATGACATTGCCCAGGCTTTTGCTCATCTTGGCACCCTTCACATTCCACCAGCCGTGGACAATGAGACGCGGGATCTGGTCATCACCAAAACCCAACGCATGCAGCATGATGGGCCAATACACCGCATGGGCAGGCACCAAGATGTCTTTGCCAATGACATGAGCCTCTGAGGGCCACAGTTTGCTGAAATCCGGCAGGCCGGTGTTGCCACATTCCTCCGCCAAATAACCGGCGAAGCTGATGTAGTTCGTCAGCGCATCAAACCACACGTAGTTCACAAAACGCTCATCAAACGGCAATGGGATGCCCCAGCTCAGGCGCTCAATCGGACGGCTGATGCACAGGTCCTGCGGGGTGCCTTCGAGGGCGTTCAAAACGTCATTGGCCCGATGCGGTGGATAAATAAAGTCCGGGTGGCTCTGGATGTAACCTTTCAGCCACTCCACGTGATCACTGAGGCGGAAATACCAGTTTTCCTCCTGAAGCTCCTGCACCTCCCCCCATTCCTCGCCGAAGTTGCCATCCGGGCCGCGTTCTTTGTCCGTGAGAAACTGCTCCTGACGCAGGCTGTAAAAGCCCGTATAGGCCTGTTTGTAGAGCTGGCCACAGTCATGCAACTTTTGCAGCATGGCCTGGACCACGCGCTTGTGAGTGGGGTCGGTCGTCGCAGCCCACCCGTCATAGCGCACGTTCAGCTTGTCCCAAAGGGAGACGAAATGCTGGGTGATGCCATCGACGAAATCCTGCGGTGTCTGGCCGACTTTTTCAGCGCTTTTCTGCACCTTTTGGCCATGCTGATCCACACCCGTGAGGAAATACACCTCGCGGCCATTCAGACGCTGAAACCGCGCCATGACATCCGCCAGCACCTTTTCATAAGCGTGCCCTATGTGCGGCGGCGCATTGGTGTAGTCGATGGCAGTGGTGATGTAATAGGGCTTGGCAGACATGCAGAGACAAGACACCTACCTGCGGCGCGGAGTCGGAGCAAGCACGAGGTCACGGGTTGAAGCTCGCGCGTGAGAGGCATTCTCGGCCCGAACCTCGGCCCTCGTTCGGAAAACGAACTTGGAACTTCGTTTTACTCTCGGCCATGCCGCTTTATCGGTGCTGCTCGCCCACGGATGAAGGACACTCTCGAAGATCTCGAAAAATTCATCATTGATGTCATCATCCACAATCGTCGTGGAGCCCGCGCCACGTTGTTGCGGATGATTTTCTGGTTTCTCTCCGGCATCTACAGCAGCGTCGTCCGCCTGCGCCTCTTTCTTTACCGCGAACGCTACCTGCATGATCACCACCTGGGTGTGCCCGTCATCAGCATCGGCAACATCACCGTCGGTGGCACGGGTAAGACCCCCGTTGTCGAGCTCTTTGCCAAGGCATTGCTCGCCGAGGGGCGGCGCGTGGCCATTCTCAGCCGCGGTTACAAAAGCAAACGCCAACGGAAAATCCCACTCGGCTGGCGCATCGCCGCAAAGCTCGGTTTTGCCCGCAAACCCCGCGAGCTGCTGCCGCGCATCGTCTCAGATGGCGACAAAGTGCTCCTGGACAGTTACGTCGCGGGTGATGAGCCGTTCATGCTCGCCCAAAACTGTCCCGGCGTGCCCGTTGTTGTGGATCGCAACCGCGTCAAAGCCGGAGCCCACGCCATTCGCAAATTCGGCGCAGACGTGCTCATCCTCGATGATGGCCTGCAATACCTGAAGCTCAAACATCGCCACGACATCGTACTCGTGGACAAAACCGCCCCCTTCGGCACGGGCTACATGCTCCCGCGCGGCACCCTGCGTGAACCGCCCCGCAGCCTGCGCCGTGCGAGTTACATCTTCCTCACCAAGTCGGATGGAGACAGCGCCGAGATCATCCACCAAATCCGCCGCTACAATCCCGTGGCCGAGATCATCGAATGCCGTCACCGCCCCGTGCACTTCGAAAACATCCACACAGGCGAGCGCCTCCCACTCGACTCCATGCGTGGCAAATACGTCGGCGCGCTATCCGGCATCGCCGTGCCAGAGAGCTTTGAAAAAAGCCTGCGCAAACTCGGGGCCAGGGTCCACTGGACCGCACGCTTCACCGATCACCATCGCTTTCAGGAAAAGGAGATCGTCCAGTTCATCGACCGCTGCGAAAACGCCGATGCCCACGCCATCCTCACCACCGAGAAAGACTTCGTGCGCTTCCCCAAACTTCCGCCCGGTGACATCCCCATCCTCTTCCTCCGGGTCGAGATTGAGATCATCAAAGGACGCGAGATTTTTGACAAACTCATCCGCCTGATCGCCGAGCCCCGACACGTCACTCACGGGCTGGTCAGCGCGGAGCTCGTGGAGGCCAGCGCATGAGTGAAAGCCGCCCGGTGACGCTGACACGCCTCACGTTAGGCCAGGCAGCCGAAAGCCGTGACGACCAAGTCGCCACCGAGGAGCCTCTCGAGATCCGAGTCGAAGGCCGCAGCGTCGCCGTGGTCATGCGCACTCCCGGTCACGATGAAGAACTCGTCGCCGGTTTTCTCATCACCGAAGGCATCGTTAAACACGCACGCGACATTCTTGAGATCTCGCAATGCCCGAGCACCGGCAATGTTCATGGCAACATCGTCGATGTCCTCCTCGGCAGTGCCCTCGTCAATTGGGATCATCTGACACGCCATGTCTTCAGCGCCTCCAGTTGTGGCCTGTGCGGAAAGGCCAGTATCGACAGCATTTTCCAGCAGTTCTCCCCATTGGAAGACAGCGCCCTCGCCCCCTTCAAAACAATCGCACCGCAACTCATCTCCACGCTGCCCACCAAGCTTCGCGAGGCCCAACTCACCTTTGCCAGCACCGGCGGTCTTCATGCCAGCGCGCTGTTTGATCGGGAGGGAAATCTCATCGCGGTGCGTGAGGATGTTGGCCGTCACAACGCGCTGGATAAAGTCCTCGGTTACGCGCTTCAGCATCATCTTTTGCCTCTGGATCAGCACATTCTTTTGGTGAGCGGGCGGGTGTCTTTTGAGATCATCCAAAAAGCCCTCGCCGCGCGCATTCCCCTGGTTGCGGCCATCTCCGCGCCCAGTAGCCTCGCGGTGGAGTTCGCCCAAGCTTCCGGTCAGACGCTCATCGGTTTTCTGCGCGGTGAGACGATGAATGTTTACACGCATCCTCAGCGCCTCACAGCCGCTCAATGATCACCCGACGAATCTTGGCCGTCGTGTTCCAGGTGGCGAAACCAAAGGGCAGACAGTGATCGATGAATCCAGGACGCAGGCTGATCTTGCGGCCCTTGATGCTCACATTCACCACCGGTCGATCATTGACCCAAGCGCGCAGATCCTCCGGCCGCACCTCGATCCGCACGCGGTGCCAGCGTCCGTTTTCAAACACCTGCTCACCGCGCGTGCTGTTCTCATTGGCATCGGCAAAGTCGATGCTGGAAATGCCTGTCACGGTGCCGCCCCAACCCCCGAGAACAAAGGTCGCGTGCGCCTCATGACTGCCCACCGGGAAAGTGACCATGCCAAAGATGTCATCCCCCTGCACACGCATCGCTTCATAGGTGATGGCATAACTCGTGGACGGCAGCGCTTCTGACCAGCCCGTGAACTTGGCCCCCGTCATCGGTTGCCCGGGCGTCAGGGTGAGTTCTTCCTCCTTGATTGAAAGGCCACCTTCATCGGGAATGCCTGCCTGCTGCCATTGCTCCGCCCTGGTGCCCTGCAATAGACTCCAGCGACTCTCGACGATGGTGGCCTTCTCACGATGACAGCCGCTCACACTCATCAGGAAAGATAAAAACAGAACAAAACGCATGGGCAGGCAATACGGCATCCGCAGGAAACGAACAAGCCGCGCCTTGCGACGCGATTTGCCTGACAGATGCCACCTTTGTCATCGTCTAGAGGTCTGCACTGCCATGAAACGTTTGTTTGTCTCACTCCTCTTTAGTCTCGCGGCCACACTGCCTGCGGCAACCCCGCCGAACATTGTGTTCATCCTCAGTGATGATCACAGCTACCCCTACCTGGGCTGTTATGGCCGTTCGGAGATGAAGACACCGCACCTGGATGCCTTTGCCGCTCAAGGCATGAAGTTCCATCGCATGTTCACCGGGGCACCTCAGTGCGTGCCTTCGCGTGCTTGTTTTCTGACCGGGCGTTCCCCCGTCGCCTGCCGAATCACACGTTTCAGTTCGCCGTTGCCACGGGATGAAATCACGTATCCTGAGACACTGAAGCAGGAGGCGGGCTACTTTGTCGGTGTGCTCGGCCGCAGTTATCATCTCGATGGCTCCATGCGCGGCCCCGAGTCCACGCGACGCGTTTATGAGGACCATCAGCTGCAGACCTTCAAAGATCGTTTTGATTACGTCCACTCAGGGGCACAAAACGACATCCCAGCCAAGATGACAGAGTTCTTTGACCAACGTCCCAAAGACAAACCCTACTACCTCTGGATCAACTTCAGCGATCCTCATCATCCCTGGAACAGCGGCACAAACCCACCCGATCCAGCCAAGCTCAAGGTGCCGGGTTCCTTGCCGGACC
>JAIXVB010000660.1 GCA_027483245.1 Verrucomicrobiaceae bacterium
CACGTGCATGATCTCAATGCCACCCTGCTGCATCAGCTCGGTTTCGATCACGAAAAACTCACCTATCGTTTTCAAGGACGCGATTACCGACTCACGGACGTCCATGGTCATGTGGTGAAAGGCATCTTGGCGTAGGGCAGGGGAGAGGGATAAGGGGAAAGGGAAAAGAGAAAAGGGAAAAGAGAAAAGGGTTCAGAGGCTGAGAGCTCTTGAGTGCAGGTATCGTCCTCGTCCTCGGTTCAGCAGCCCTGAGAGCTTTGAGGCCTCCCACGATCATTCGCATCCCATTCGTCCTATGTGTCCCATTCGTCCTATCCTGTCGGGGATACCGGTGAAGGCTTCCAGGGCGACCATTGTCGGTTTTGACACCTGGGGAAAAGAGTTCCTGGCGAGCATTGTCAGTTTAAACACCCGGGGAAAAAAGTTCTTGGCAGGCATTGTCGGTTTTGACACCTGGAGAAAAAAGTTCTTGGCGAGCATTGTCAGTTTTGACACATGGAGAAAAAAGTTCATGGCGACCATTGTCAGTTTCGACACCCAGGGAAAAAAGTTCCTGGCGAGCATGGTCAGTTTTGACACCTGGAGAAAAGAGTTCCTGGCGGGCATTCCAAGTTTCGACACGCGGCTCCCTGGGCATGGGTTTTCTTTTCTCTGTGAAATCGGCGCCCTCTGCGGACTGGTTTTTCGCCGGTTCAGCTCCAGCGATGCACTCGGCTGTCCAGTTGGAACACCTGTCCGCTCACGTGCTGGAGGCTGTGAAGAAAGGCGATGAAGCGGGCGGAATCTTGGGGGGTATTGAGTCGGCCGAGCGTGTGGGCGGCTTCGATCTCAGGGCGGCGTTTTTCCAGCAGGCTGCAGGACAGGGAGGTTTCCAGGAAACCGGGGAGGACACAGTTGGCGCGGATGTTTCGCGGGCCGTATTCGGCAGCCAGGCTTTGGGTCAGGGCGATGAGACCGGCCTTGGCGGCGGCGTAGTTGGCCTGACCGGCAGGTCCGCTGAGGGCGCTGTAAGAGCCGATGAAGAGGAGATGCCCCTGGCGCTGGCGGATCATGGTTTTCAGCGCGGCCTGGGCAGTGAGAAAGGCCCCTTTCAGATGCACCTGGAGGCTTTGATGAAAGTCACTCTCGCTCATCCGCAGCATGGGCGCGTCGCGCAGCGATCCTGCGGCATGGATGAGCAGGTCCAGGCGCGGCAGCGCGCTCAGGGTAGCCTGCACCTGGGCGCGATCGGTGACGTCCATCTCGGCTCGCGCGGGGGCATGGACATGCCAGCCCTGGTTTTCCAATTCGGTCTGGATGGCCTGGGCCAAATCTCCCGCCCCGCCGGTGATGAGGGCGACCGGGGGCGTTGATTCGAGAGGTAGCGCAGGCATTTGGGAAGAGGGCAGCTTTTCAAGCGGCGCTCAACTCGGTTTCGTGGCCCTTTATTGGCCAAAAAGGACCCCGCCAAACAGCAGCCAAGCCAGCAGCAGCGTCCACAGGACATTGAAAGCTTGTCCACCGACGAAGGCCAGCGCTGGCCGACCTCCACCGAGCTTGAAGAGATCCGAAAGGCGAGTTTCCAGGCCGATGCAGACGAAGGCAGCGGTGAACCAGATTTCACGCAGGCCTTTGAGGCTGGTGTTGGCGGCTTTGGCGGCCTCAGGCGTGAGCAGGAACGAAAAGACCAAGGAGGCACCGATGAAACCGAGAACGAATTTGGGAAAGCGTTCCCAGATGACGGAGGCGCTGGGGCTCGCTGCGGCTTGACCCGAGGCACCGCCGCGCATGGTCCACCAGATGGACAGGAAAAAGGCAGCGAAGCCGATGAGCACGTTTTGCGACAGTTTGACGATCGTGCCGGTCTTGGTGGCGGTTTCACTGATCATCTCAGTGGCGGCTGCCACGGAGCCACTGGTGTCCAGCGTTCCGCCGAGCCAAGCACCGGCCACGGCATCCTCTAAGCCCATGGTTTTCGCCAAAGGCGGCATGAGGATCATCATGGGCACGGCGCAGAGAAGGACGATCGAGGTGACATAAGACAGCTTTTTTCGATCTCCTTGAATCGCACCACAGGCGGCGATCGCAGCGGAGACGCCGCAGATGGAGACGGCGGTGGAGAGCATGACGGCGAATTCATCATCGACCTTCAACCAGCGGGAGAGTCGAAAGGTGATGTGCCAGATGACCGGAATGACCAGGGCAGCCTGGATGAGCCCGGGCACACCGGCTTTCATCAGCTCTGGAAACAGGATGGAGGCCCCGAGCATGACGATGCCGACCTTGATGAAAAACTCCGTGCGCACTGCGCTCATGAGCCACGCTGGAGTGGGCAGCAGATGGCTCCACAGCATGCCGAGAGCCAGGGCAAAGACCACGTATTCCAGCCCCCACCCCTTGGCCGTGGCTTGATTGGAGAGGAATTGAGTGAGCATGGCCAACACAAAGACCACACAGGCACCCCCGAGAAAGGAGATGACTTTTTTCCCCAAGGATGCGGCGAGCACGAGCGCGGAGAGCAGAACAAAAACCAGGCCGATGTGGCCGATGGCGGTGAAGTTGCTGGCCGTCAGGACTTTCTCGATGTCCGCAGCGCGCAGCCAACCGAGTTTCGGCATCTGCGGTGTCCAGCCCTGCACGACCGCGGTGATCAGCGGGACGGCGGCAATGACCGCGAGCCAGTCTTCGTTTTGCCAAAAGGTGGGTTTTGCGGGAGCGGCGGCAGGGGTCGGTTCAGTGGCCATGAGTGGACAGAAGATAACGCAACGAACGGGCTTTTTTCATCGTCTCGTCTTGCCCACGCGTGGGGTCAGGATGCCGACGAGCAAGCGCTCCACCACGACTTTGGCATCGAGCTGCGTGGTGACGAGTTTGGAGTTGGCGTCCAAACAGGCGACGAGGGCAGCGTGCAGTTCCTCCAGTGTGTAGCGGCCAGCTTCATTGAGCGCCAAAAAAAGCGGGTAAGCATTGAACCCGGAGCCGTCTTTTTTGCGTGGCAAATGACTGGTCGCCGAGCTGGGCAGAGCATCCAGGCTGGCGGTGAAGCTGTTGTAGCTGGCTTTGTTCACTTTGTATTTGGTGGCCAGTTCCTTCACGATGAGCAGGCTGCGCACCCGTGGCACGATGGCCCCGAGGAGGATGCCGATGGCATTTTGACCCTGATACAAAAGGATGCCGAGCAGCTCCAGCGCACGTTGCAAATCGCGGGTGCCGATGGCATTGCCGATCTCCCAAATGACCCCGGTGCGGCTCATGGAAACGAGGCCGCGCACGGTGTTGATGCCGCAGCGGCGACGCTCACCGAGGTAGAGGTCGATCTTTTCAATTTCATTCTCGAGTTGGCGTGTGTCATCGCCTGCCATTTGAACGAGCAGGTCCAGGGCACCGCTTTCAAAGGTCAGTCCAAGAGCGCGTGCCTTCTCCGTGGCATGGGCCATGACCGCGCCTTCCCAGCCGACTTTGCTGGTGTCCGGGCGGTCATGAATCTCAAAGGCGGCGAGCTTGCTGAGGCGCTTGAAGGAGGTGCGGCGTTTGTCGATGGTGTTCGTGCTGAGGACGAACTTCACGTCTTCGGAGAGGCCCGATTCCAACACATCGAGGATGTTTTCGAAACCTTGCACGGAAGCCTGGGCTTTTCCGGTCTGGTTATCGCCAAGGAAGTTCGCGGCCTTGAGCCAAACAATCTTGGCTCCCCCAAAGAAGGGCATGGTTTGCAGCGCCTGAATGACATTGGAGCAGATCTGCCCCGCGTGCTCAGCGTTGTCAGCATTGCCCTCGATGATTTCATTGGCGAAGTCGCTGGCATCTGGCGGCGTCAGACGGCGGACGATCTGCATCGCGGTCTCCTTCACACGTGCGTCATCG
>JAIXVB010000335.1 GCA_027483245.1 Verrucomicrobiaceae bacterium
AGTGGATCACTGCCATTGTTTTGGATGATATTGTTAACAGCAAGCGTGTTCTGAAGATTAAAAATCCGCAAGGTATCTGCATTGCCATCCGAAGCAGCACCAGCGGTTAAGAAACCAGTGTTGACACTCGTGGTTCCGATCAAGGTGGTGCTATTCCCCACACGAATGATACCACCGCCGTTTTGACCATCGTTGATCGTCAGTGTGTTCGATCCAAGGCTCACTGTAGCTGCGTTGCCAGCTGTACTGATTTTCAGGGAACTGATGGTTCTGCTTGCTGTTCCAGCCGTCGTTGTACTCGTCACTAAAATATGTTGTGACGGTGTCGTCCAGTTATTGATCGTGTTTTGCGTCGTATAATCTGTTCCACTCAAAGCAATCACACCGCCATCTGCTGTGTTGGGACCATTTTTCACCCAGTTGGCATCGCTTGTGGAGTTGATCGCGACGGCCCATGTGCCAAGCATGTTATTGATGTTTAAATTGTCAGTTAACAAGTGACTGGTGCCAGCCGTAGTCCCAATGTTTCCAACATTTAAAACTGCTCCTGGTGATGTGCGGGAAATTGCATTGGCATTCAATCGAGTAGAAGTGCTCGAACTCGCCCGTAGAAGTTGGTTGAGCCCTGAGCCCAAGACGACGGAACCCACGGTTTCAACTTGATTGGCTGAGTTATTGGAGAGTGAAACAATACCACGATTGATGGTCAGAGCCTGCAAGTCAGACAACCGCGATTGCCCGGTTGTAGTACCGGTATCAACGTTCAATGTGGCACCGCCACCGACAGTTACAGCACCTGTCCAGGCACTGTTGTTTCCGCTAATATTGACCACACCACCCGAGCCACCGATCATACCTGCAATATTCAGGTTACCAGCACCACCGATCGTGCCAGTCAGATTCACGACACCGGCTGTGCCACCAGTATTTCCACCCAGAAAGTTGAGATTGACCTGATGATTCAACACCAAAGAATTCGAAAGAGCTAACGTTCTCACATTCAGCACTGACCAGTCTTGAACTGCACTTGTGGCAAGTGTGAGTGTTCCTCCTGCCGCATTGCTAAGTGTCAAATTTTGTGTTGCTGCCGATAACTCAATTCCGCCAGAACCCAAATAAATCGTCTGTGACTGATTGTCAGAGTTTTGAAGGGTGATCGCCCCCGCAGGATTGAGCACTCTGAGTCCATTGAGATTTAAAATCGAATTGGCGACATTCGATACACGATAAGTAGAGGCGGCCGTGATCGCATTGTTAAACGACAAGATATCAGAGGCTGTGAGAGCCGTGTTTTGTGCGTTGGTAGCAACACCAGAAACGGTCGGAAACGCGAGCAAAGTATTTGCACCTGCATTGGTTTTCACGATGACCGCCGCACGGCCCTGAAAGGGCCCAGTCAAGGTGGAAACAAGCATGAGCAGTGTGACAGGCATGCGAAGTTTAGTGCGCATAACGGTCATCATTTGCTGCGAAAACTGGCGCGGCTTGATGGGGCGTTTCATGGTTTTGGGTGGTAAAATTGGCTTCAATGAGTGTTGAGACAACAAATGAGGCTTTATCCCTCAATCATGCCCAAAGACACTTTTGAATCGTTCGCTAAAGTTGAGACAAAAACAGGGATCGATTTCTCCAACGAAATCATCGACCAAACTGCGGTTACTGTGGGAGAAACCAGAGGTGAGCAAAAAAAGGGTTGGAGATGGTTGGTCACCATTTTTTATTTATTGACCATGTAATCACAAAGTCATGTCAGACACCAACCACAAACTTTTGCAGCAAGGTAGTTTTTTATGTGAACAAAAACCGCCCATTCAAAAGAATAGGTGAACAAAATCAGCAAAAGACCCACTGAATTAACTTTATTAGCCTGCAAATATTCATGCATCGCATGCTAAAATATTTGCGGGCTAATTCAAAGCCTAGAGCTGCATTTCTCCTCGAAACAAATCAATCGCGGCGGCGGCGGAAGAATAGCCCCATCAATCCGAGGAAAAGAAGAAGCATACGACTTGGTTCCGGGACAACGATGATCACACCGTGGCTTTGGAAAAGACTGGTATCCCAAGCCCAATCCAAGTTCGTCAGTGTTGGCAGATCAAGATCCGTGTTTGTTTCTGAACCCGTCGCATAACGATTGCCACCGTTGATGTTGAAGCTGTTGATGCCCAAGGCTCCCACCCAGTCGAAGAGATTGAAAACATCTCCCCAATTCGGTGTGTAGGAATCAAAGTTATTAACCACCACACGTCCGTTGGCATTGAGATTCAATGTACCGCCCACATTGACATAATCGTGTCCGGTCAAGTTACCCTGAACACCATTCAGTGTGTTTTGTTGGAGCGTGCTACCGCTCGCCAAACCTGTGATAAAGGCCTCTAGATCACCTCCAGGAGTGTATCCAAGAGTGGTGAGGTTACTTGTCGCCCCATTCAACTGCATGTTCAAGCGAGTCACCGCTACAGCAGGTGTGCTTCCAGCCAACTCACCAGAAAGTGTCAGGTTATTGTTGGTGTAGATATGACCGATTTGATTGCCAGCTGTGGTGATATCGCCCGCGATACTGTTACCGCCGGGAGCCAAAGATCCAATACGAGAGATTTCACCCAAATGGTCTCCAACAGTGAAGGCACCGGAGATCTTCGCCGCATTGACCACCGTTCCGAATGTCGTGCCCGCGACATCCGCGCCGCCCCCAGTTACCTTGCCGTCAAACACGTAATTGGTTTTGGCGGAAACATCGAACGTTGAAGCAGCACCGGCGATGTTAATCCAAGGAGTGTCGTGGACGCTCGCATTAGCGCCGAGGGTCAAATTCCCTTGGTTGATGTGGGTGGCACCTGTGTAGGTATTGGCATTTGTCAGGGTAAAGTTGGCACTGCCCGTTTTATTCAGAGCCACATTGTGTTGAATCACTCCGCTGTAGGTAAAGTCAGAAACCACCGTGTTACCGACGGTCAATGTATTCACTGCGGTAGCGCTGTTTGTGATGAAACCGCTGGTAGAGTTCACTCCGGTAGCAATCACAGGGTTTGTCAGGATGCCGACGGTCTGATTTTGACCATTGAGATCAAGCACTCCGTTTGCCGTGGTGCTCAGAGTCGTCGTGACCGGAAGTGCATTGTCCTTGCCGATCATCAGTTTGCCACCCTCAACCTTGGTAGCTCCCTGGTAGGTATTGCTTCCAGAAAGAAAAACGGTGTCATAACCGACTTTCGTCAGGCCACCCATACCACTAATCACACCCTTGATGTCAAGCAAGGCTCCAGAGGCAAGATATTCCTCGAGCGGGCGGTTGTCGTGTGTTTGCTTGCCATTGTCCAGGCCGTTAGCACCCAAATAATACTGACTGCCAATGAACGAGTTACTGGCCAAGTTGAAGGTGATATTGGGGTTTAAGACACGCAACACACCACCATTGGCTTGAGCTCCGATTTGGTCGTCATTTCTCAGCCAGGCTTCGATGCCACCGCCATTCAAGGTGATGTTCACACTCGTGGTTGGTTGATC
>JAIXVB010000442.1 GCA_027483245.1 Verrucomicrobiaceae bacterium
GCGTCACTCTGCGCCACGATGTCGCCTCGCCCATTGCTCAGGTTGTGCCGCGCTACGATCGGGTTCGTCACTGTCGCTGTTACCACCGCATTGGTCGTGCTCACCGGATTGCGGAACGTCGCCAATAACCCACCGACTCCTCCGCCCATGTCTGGCCCGCGCATGTATTCCACATGCGCTTTGCTCGCCGCTGTCGTTCCCGCTCCTACCGGTGCTGTCGTGACCGTTTTCTCATACTCCGCCACACTCACTCCTCCGCTGAACACCACGGCGGTGTATTTCACCGGCACTGTCCCCTGCGCCACCTGATGCACCATGGTCCGCCGGGTCCGGTAGTCGTAGGAGTAATTGAAGGTCTGTTTAACCGTGCTGCCAGCCACCGGCTGGCTCACCGTGAGCAGACGATCAAACATGTCCCATCCATAGGTCGTGGTTCGTTTCGCGATCTCTGCGGCTGTGTTGGACGCCGTCGTCGCGGGGATCACCGCAGGCACTCGACTGATCCGATTGCCATTGGCGTCGTAACTGTAGTTCACCTGCGCCACCACGGGCTGTCCTTCTCCGAGCCGCTTTTCCATCTGGGTGAGTTGGTTGGCGTTGTTGTAGAGGTAACTCCACACTCCCAGTTCCACCCCGCTGGGCACGGTGCCCGCACCTGCTGTCACGCTTTTACTCGTCCGATTGTTCGCCGCATCATAGGCATAGGTCGTGAGGATCGCTGCCTCGCCAGCCTCCTGGATGGATTCACTCACCAATCGATTGGCAGCGTCATAGCCCAGAGTCGTCAGCCGGTTGCGCGCTGGCTGTGTGCCTGAGCTTGTCCAGCGCTCTGTCTGTGTCAGCACATTGCCCAGTTCATCGTGTGTGTAAGTGAACTTGGCCAAGACATCACTCTCGGCAAAGTTCGCCGTCGGTTTGTAGAGCACTCGCAGGATCAGACGCCCCAACTCATCATACGTGTTGCGGGAAACCTGACCATTCGGGTGCAGGAGCGTCACCGCTTGTCCTGCCAAGTCGTAGCGATACTCCGTGATTTGATCGTCGCCGATGCTCGGGGTCGCTCGGTCATCCACAAATCGTATCGGGCGATTGAGCGCATCAAAGGTGACCATCACCTTGCGATTGTCCCCGTAGTGAACGCTGATGCGATTGCCAGCCGCATCATACGTGTATTTGTGCGTCACGTTGTGCGACTTCTCGGCGGTGACCCGGCCCAGCGTATCATACGTGTATTCCACCACCCCGCTGGCCGTGTTGGCCTGGTTAGGATCAGACACCTTTGTCAACAAGCCTGTCGTCGCATGGTATGTGAAATCACGATTACTTCCGCTCTGAGACACCCGGAGGGGTTGATGCGCCGCATTCATCCCAAAAAGGGTGGTGCGCCCCAGTGGATCCACTTCACTGATCTTGTCATTGCCTCTGTAGGCGAAGGTTTTCTGGTCACCATTGGCAAAACGTTGAGCAATCAACCGACTGGCCCCATCAAATTCAAACTCCGTCGTCTGGCCCTTGCCATCCGTCACCCGCGTGCGGTTGCCGAGCTTGTCATACGTGTACTCGACGACTTTATCCACCGTGACACCCAGTTCAGTGGCTTTGATCACCTCTACGATTCCAACTCCTTCAAACGGCATAAATTGCCCAAAATCATACTAGAACTGGACATATCAGGAGACGCTGTAAAAGGTCATTTTCAACAGACGATACAGTTACAGCCCCCAAACGAATTACAATGCCGCCTAGTCGCCTTGTAACTGTGCATCCTGGAGGTAATGCTAAAAATGGAATCACTTCCATGTGGGAGAACGAAATCTGGAACAAGGATTCGAAATCGCCATTTGTGCCCACATCCCCCAATTCTCTGAATATCCACCCAGAGTCATTGGCATTACTTGTATCTCTCGACATCGTGAACTCTTCGCAGTCACTGAATCCAGGGGACACTATCCCGGCCTGCCGCAAAGAAGGAAAGTCAGGTTCACAGTTTAAGACATCGCAAACAGAACGTTGCAAGATGAGATGCCGGATTGTGTTATTTGCTCCTAGACACCAGCGGATTGGAATTGAGTCAAACTCCGGTTCCCAGACCTCCAAGATGCCATTTTGATCTGATCTCAATTGAACGATCATCCACCCTATCTGAACTGTTTCCTCGGACTTGAATTTACGCCCTCCTTCAATCTGTTCGTCATAATATTGGAGGAGCCATTGTGGGCTCAATTCACTCTTCGTATCAATTGAAATGCCAATGTCTTGAAGCCCTAATTTTGCACCTGCTGTTGTTGTAAATCGAGTCATCTTCAACCTCCGTTTTGATTTTGTGAGAGCAAGATCAAAACTAGATGAAGCTGATCCTTAATGGATCGAAATAATCGAAGTCTCTCGATTCAAATAAGGACTCAAGAGCCTCCATACCATGGGTGTGACGAAACGTTTTCTCAGCATTCGAGATTGGGACGAGCCAAAGGAAACGAGTTTTTCGTCCTGCAATATCTCCCCACTCTAAGAGAGGCCCATCAAGGTAAGGCAATGAAATTAAGCCATGATCACAATGTGACTCAGGCATCCATGGACGACCAAAATTCACGGTATGGCTCAGTCCGAGGTAGTCGCCAGTACAGTGATAGTGAGCTACTGACGAAAGTAGTTCAGCATGAGGTTGATACTGCGTTTGGGAAAATAGGTGAAGTTCCAGTGGAGGTGCATCACCTTGCGCTGACATCCCAATCGTAGCATATGTCCACATTGGACGTTGTGAGTGTGGTGGCACTTCCAATACATTAAATCCTAGAGGCAACTGCCATTCAAGACCACCTGGCCAAGTTAGCCTTGTGCTAGTTGGGTAGCCCCATGCTTTTTGATAGTGTCCTTCAATGCAAGTTAGTTGATTATTAAAGTCCATGTTCCTTCTTCTTTTGCTCGGAGTACTTTTTCATTTCTCCGCCTTGTTTATTTGATTCAGACCTTGGCTGACGAGCCATGCGTTCGCGATCACTTCCACTGAGTTTTCGTTCTTCTGGAGTCATTTGAAAGCCTGGCTTTTCACCTTTAACGGGATCCCCTTCATAATAACGCTTAACCAATGGTGGATTGTGATCAAGAACTTCGTCCGGCAGAGCTTCCATGGCTTTCCGGTCTGAAATAGTGGGTGTGCGTCCGTAATGTTTACTGCGATTGTATGGCTCAAAAGGTTTATCCATTCCTGGCACAGACGGAAGCTCCGCTTTGACCAATGAATCGTTCTGAGTTTGCTGCTTTTTCGAAGATGTTGACGGATCTTTAAGTATCGCAGGTGGACCATGGGGCAAACGCGCGACACGTCCTCCTTTTCGTTGCCCCCCTGCTAGATTTTCGAGGGACTCATTGATCACGATCTGCCTCTCAGCCGACTGCCTAATGTGCTCATCGGAAGCCTGCGGGTTAATTTCCTTTTGATACTGGATCTGAGATCTTCGGTTGCTCCCGGCAAAGAACGCTCCCACGCCTTTAAGGAACGTCTTCCCAGCTTGGACTAGCGCGCCGTTCGGATCGCAACCAACGGTTAAGATCGGTCGTAACTCAAGCCCATCGGGATCGAATGCCGTCCAAGGATTCTGCTTCACATACGCATAGAGGTTGGGGCCGTCCACGAAGCCCGCTGGGTCGCGGCTCAGCCATCCTCCGGTCTCGATGTCTCGATAACGAAAACCTTCATTGAGCAGACCTGTCGGGTCTTCGTCCTTCGTGTTCGCTCTCTGTTTGTCTTTGTTCTGACCCGTCTCTTTCGTCCGTTTTCCATACGCCTCGTAGCTCGCCGTCCACGTCAGCGTCGCATTCGCATCACTCTGCGCCACGATGTCCCCTCGCCCGTTGCTCAGGTTGTGCCGCGCCACGA
>JAIXVB010000274.1 GCA_027483245.1 Verrucomicrobiaceae bacterium
CCATTGGTGCTGTCCAGACTGCCCGTGGGTTCATCGGCGATCAACAGGGCTGGTTCATGAATCACCGCTCGCGCCAGAGCCGCCCGCTGGGCCTCACCGCCTGAAATCTGGTGTGGAAAATGATCCAGCCGATGATCAATGCCGACTCGTGCGGCCAGGGCGCGCGCTTTTTCAAAGGCCACCTTGTCTGCCACTCGTGCCAGCAAAAGGGGCATGGCGATGTTTTCCAAAACGCTGAGTGTCGGCAGCAGGTTGAAGAATTGGAACACAAACCCGATGCGCTCGCGTCGCAGCCGCGTGAGGTCCGTGTCTTTCATCGTCGTCACTTCTCGCCCATCCAGTTTGAGCGAGCCCGAGTCCGCTTTGTCCATGGCTCCGCAGAGCTGAAGCAGGGTCGATTTCCCACAACCAGAAGGCCCCATGATCGCAGTGAAGGCACCCTTGCTCAGACTCAAGCTAACTCCGCGCAGGGCGGGCACCGAAGATTCTGCCAAAGCATAACTGCGGTTCAAATCCGTGGCAGAGAGAATGGGGTCGGGCATGGGCATGAAGAGAACGATTGAGACAGGAGCACAGTTGCCCAGGAACCGAAATCAGCGAAGCGAGCTTTTAGCACCACTGAGGCCACTATACGGAACCTAACAGTTCGCCGGACAATCCCTTTGCCCTACGTCGGTTTCACGAAGATGAAACCTTTCACGTTTCATGCGCGCTTCTTCTCCTCCATCGCCGAGCATCTTCAGCACGATTGCGGCGGTCTTTCGACAAAACCGAAGGGCTTGTCTCCTGCTGAATGTCGTGGTGATCACGCTGGTGGCGACCTATGACCAAGTTCCCACAGTGGCGGCGGCCTGGGACCGTGTGGGTGAGTTCAAACTGCATTGGTCGTATGCATTCTCCTTGGCTTCGACGGTGTTCGCGGCTGCGATTTTACCCTTTGGCATTCAGGCGGCGATGGGAACCCTGCCAGCGAAGGGGCGTTGGAAACGTCTCGGTCTGCACATGCTGTTCTGGGGGTATCGCGGCATGGAAATCGATCTGTTCTATCGCTTTCAGGGTTTCCTGTTTGGAGAGGGCCATGATGTCGTCACGCTCCTGTCCAAAGTGGCTCTCGATCAGTTTGTCTTCAGTCCGCTCTGGTTTGTGCCCACCTATCTCATCGCCCTGCGTTGGATCGAGCTGGGGACTTCTTGGTCGCGCACGCGTGCCTCGCTGAATCGCGAGTTTTGGACACGCACCTGCCCGACGGTGATGATCACGAATTGGCTGGTGTGGATTCCGGCCTTGGCGCTGGTTTACAGTCTGCCCGCAGCACTGCAATTCCCGTTATTCTCGGTCATCATGTGCTTCTTCATCCTGATCGTGAATTTACTGGCAGCCACCGAAAAAAGGGAAGCGCCTTGACGCCATGACACAAAAAGACCGCTGAGTTACACCAGCGGTCTTTGTTTGAATGAGTGAAGCTGTTACGCCGCAGGAGTTGCCACAGCAGGGGCACCTTCTTCCTTCTTTTTGTCCTTCCAGGTGCTCTGGACATAGAGCTCGCGGAGGGACTTGAAGTCCACGGTGGTTGGGCTGTCGGTCATGAGGTCACAGGCCTTGTTGTTTTTCGGGAAAGCGATCACTTCGCGGATGCTTTCCTCACCGCTGACCAGCATGGCGATGCGGTCCAGACCAAGGGCAAGACCGCCGTGAGGAGGAGCGCCAAATTTGAAGGCTTCGAGGATGTGGCTGAACTTCAGTTCCTGTTCTTCAGGTGTGACGCCGAGAACGCTGAACATCTTCGCCTGCAGATCGCTTTCGTGGATTCGGATGCTGCCACCGCCGAGTTCGTAGCCGTTCAAAACCACGTCGTAAGCTTCCGCGCGGACCTTGCCGTATTCACCGGCATCGAGCAGCGGCACGTCTTCAGCCTTCGGGCGGGTGAAAGGGTGATGCACAGCAACCCAGCTCTGATCTTCAGGGCTGAAGGCAAGCAGAGGGAAATCGACCACCCAGAGGAAATTCAGCGCAGTGCTGCCTTCCGTGAGCTTTTGCATGGAGGCGATTTCCAGGCGGACCTTGCCCAGAATGTTGCAAGCCTCATCCCAGGTGCCCGCATAAAAGAAGACGATGTCGTTTTCCTCGACGCCGAGCTTGGCAATGAGGGCTTTTTGTTCATCTTCGCCGAAGAATTTCCACAGCGGGCTCTTGTATTCCAGCACGCCCTCGGCGTTGCGCTCGACCTTGATGAAAGCGAGTTGCTTCACCTTCATGCCCGCTTGGATGGCAAGCTCGTTAAGGCGAATCATCTGACCTGTGGTGATGCCGGCAAAACCTTTGGCGTTGATGGCACGCACGACACCACCGCCTTCGAGGATGGTGCGGAAGATTTTGAAGCCGCTGTTGGCGAAGACATCGGCCATGTCAACGATCTCAAGCCCGTAACGCGTGTCAGGCTTGTCAGAGCCGTAACGGTCCATGGCTTCTTGATACGTGATGCGCTGAAAGGAGCTGGGGATGTCCACTCCTTGTCCGGCTTTGAACATGCTGGCGAGCAGGCCCTCGACGAGCTGGATGATGTCGTTTTGCTCGATGAAGCTGGCTTCGATGTCGATCTGCGTGAACTCAGGCTGACGGTCCGCGCGCAGGTCTTCGTCACGGAAGCAACGGGCGATCTGGAAGTAGCGTTCCAGACCCGCGACCATGAGCAGTTGTTTGTACTGCTGGGGCGCTTGGGGCAGAGCGAAGAACTTGCCGGGGCTGAGACGTGCAGGCACCAAGAAATCGCGCGCACCTTCCGGCGTCGGGTTCGAGAGGATCGGAGTTTCGACTTCGATGAAACCCGTGCTGTCCAGGTAATTGCGGGCCGCCGTGGTGATCTTGTGACGCGTGCGGATGTTCCGGTTCATGCGCTCGCGACGCAGATCCAGGTAACGATACTTCATGCGCAGATCTTCGTTCGACAGTTCACGGTCGAGGTGGAACGGCAGCACTTCAGACTTGTTCAGCACTTTAAGCACTGTGGCGACGATTTCGACCTCACCGGTGGGCAGTTTGCTGTTTTCAGTGCCAGCGAGACGCTTTTCGACCCGTCCGATGACTTGGACGACGTCTTCATCCCGCAGATGATGGCTCTGCTCTGCAATCGCGGCGTCTTCCTCAGGGCGGAAAACGACCTGGGTCAGGCCCTCGCGGTCACGCAAGTCGATGAAGATCACGCCGCCATGGTCGCGAGCCGAATTCACCCAGCCACAGAGCGTGACATTCTGGCCGATGTGCTCAGGGCGGACGGCGTTGCAGTGGAGGGAGCGGTAGGCGTTCGGGATCATGGGGAAGGGGGCGCGGAAATTCGGGGGAAAACGCCGGAGTGCAAGGGCGGAAAAAGGCCCCTGGGTATGTTTGGAGCCCTGAGCGGCCCCCGTCCTCACTCATGCCAATTGCGGGGGATGCGCTCGCTCGGTGCCTTTTGTCCTGACAACTTCAGTGGAGATCGTTGCTCACCGAAGACCAAAAAGTCATCCTTGCAGCGGATTCCAGACGCGGACAAAGCCCATGTTTTGAAAGTCCTTTGTATTGGCCGTGGCGAAATCCGTCACTCCAAATTTGACCAAGGATAGTCCAAGGCGAAGATCAACAATGCGCCTGATCGCAAAATTGGGCTTGGACGCTTGTTTCCAGAGTGCATCCATTTCCGGACCTTCATTAACCAGTTCCCAATGGGTATTGGAGCGAAATCCCTGGCAGATCTCAACCGCTTCTGGGGCCGTCATCAGGTCGCGAAAAATCTTGGTGTTTCTCAGCTTCAAATACAGTTCTACCAGCATGAATTCTGAAACCACGACGTCATGCCGCAACGCCAACGAGCTCAGAAACTCAACCGCTGCGACGTGCTCGGAACAGCTCTCATTGCAGGCATAAACGCCGATGTTGGTATCAAAACTAATCTTCATGCGCCGTCTCCGTCCATTGCTCTTCGGGAATGAGTGGCAGACCCATGGCTTTGCCTTTCGGCACTTGCCAGGCATTTGCGGGCTTCCTCCCTAACGGACGGGATTTCAGCACCATTTCCAGACCCAACCGGACGATGTGAGCAAAACTCATTTCGCTCTCTGCCGCGAGCTGCTTCGCTTCTTTGAACAGATGGTCAGGAATCTGAATTTGCGTTTTTACCATGATGGTAAAATGCCAGCATGGATTGAAATTTCAAGTCGGCTTTCGGGTATGCTTCCCACCTCACTCATGCCAAGTGCGGGCGATGCGCTCGATGGACAGGGCTTTGCCGGTGGTGGGGTCGAGGGTGATGAGGGCGCCATTGACCCGCACGGGGCCGCGTCCGACGCCGAACTTGGTCGGCAGTTGGGTGTGGAATTTCTCCAGCACGGGCTCGATCTGGCTGCCGATGATGGAGTCCATGGGTCCGCACATGCCGGCATCGCTCTGAAAGGCGGTCCCTTTGGGTAGCACCCGTTCATCGGCCGTGGGCACGTGAGTGTGGGTGCCGACGACCGCACTGACGAGTCCGTCGAGGTGCCATCCCATGGCGACTTTTTCGCTCGTCGCCTCGGCGTGGAAGTCCACGAAGATGATCGGGGTCTCTTGGCGCATTTCCGCGACCACCTTGCTGATCGTCGAGAAGGGGTTTTCCAGGGCATCGCGCATGAAGGTGCGGCCTTGCAGATTGATCACGCCGACTTTGCCCTTCTTAGTTTGCAGGATCAGGGAACCATTGCCATGAGCGCCTTCGGGATAATTGATCGGGCGCAGCAGGCGCGGTTCATCGTAGAGGAACGGGATGATTTCTTTTTGATCCCAGATGTGATCCCCAGTGGTGATCACGTCGGCCTTCGCGCGCATGAGACTGATGGCGATCTTTGGCGTGATGCCACGGCCTGCGGCGGAGTTTTCTCCATTCACAATGGCGAAGTCCACCTGCAATTCCTCGCGCAGCAGCGGCAGCAGGGTGATCACAGCCTTGCGTCCAGGCTCGCCGACGATATCACCCAGAAAGAGAATGCGGAAGAGTTCGGGCGGGGCCTCGGCGGTGACTTCAGATGACATGCTGGCACATAGTAGATGATGCCCGCCTCCATCAAGTCTAGGATGCACTCATGACGTTCCTTTTCAAAACTGGCTCTTTCTGGCTGGCGGCGCTGCTGAGCAGTGCGGCGGGCCTTTCGGCGCAGGAAATCAGACCGCCGGTCCCCGGGTCCTCGGTTCCTGCCGCCCCTGCGGTCAGCCTGGCTCCACCCGCCCTCGCCCCTGACCCGACTCGTTTGGCAAAGATCAGCCAACTCGGCGAGGTGCCGGATTGGAATACCCTGGCAGCCTACAATCAGACCCTGACCCGCGAGGAATTCGAGACCGCCTGGAAGTCGATCTACTCGGCGGAGGGCGGCCTACCTCCTCCCTTCGAAATCACCCCCAGCGCCGTGATGGTGCCCACGGGGGATCCCACGAAGCCGATGGTGCGCATCGAATTCCGCACCGGCGCTACCTCGCCAGCGAAGCGTCAGCAATTCAGTTGGCGAAGCACCCGCGACCTGCCACCGCTGAAGGGCCGCCCACCGCTCAGTGACCTGCACATCGCCCTGGATCCTGGCCACATTGGCGGGCCGTGGGCGCGGATGGAAGAGCGTTTTCTCAGCTTCAAACCGGGAGAATCGATCCAGGAAGGCGACCTCTCCCTGCTCACCGCGCAGGTTTTAAAGGAGCGTCTCATGGCCCTGGGCGCTGTCGTCACCCTGGTGCGTGACAAACCAGAACCGGTGACCGAACTGCGCCCGCCGGATTTTCAAGACGTGGCCCTCAAGACCCTGATCGAGGCGGGCGTCCCTAAACCACTGCCCACTTATGAAGGGGTCGCGGGGGATGCCAAAATCCTGACGGTGCAGTGGCAAACCGAGAAGCTGTTTTATCGCGTCAGTGAGATCCATGCGCGGGCGAACAAAGTGAACCGCCAGATCAAACCGGACCTCGTGGTCTGCCTGCACTTCAATGCCGAATCCTGGGGCCCATCCGAGGCACCGCAGTTCTCCCCGCAGAATCATCTGCATGTCTTAGTCAATGGTTGCTACGCCGCTGTCGAGCTGGAGCAGGCCGACACTCGGCATGAGATGTTCAGCCGTTTGTTTCAGCGCGTGCACGAGGAGGAAATCCCCCTGGCTGCAGCTGTGGCGGATGGGCTGGCCGACACCACACGCCTGACGCCCTACGTTTACACCACGCCCAACGCGCGTCATGCCGGCAAGAACCCGTATGTCTATGCACGGAACCTGCTGGCCAATCGACTCTACCAGTGCCCAGTCGTGTATCTGGAGCCGTATGTCATGAATCACGAGGAAAGTTACCGCCGCCTGTTGGTTGGGCATTTCGTTGGGCGCACCCTCATCGGCGGCAGGCTCACCACCAGCGCCATTGAGGACTATGTGCGCGGTGTCGTCCAGGGCCTCGTCTCCCATTATCAATCTCAGCGCCGTTCTTCATGAGAGTGCTCATCATCGGCTGCGGATTCGTCGGTGAGCGCGTCGCGGATCAATTGCACGCGGCAGGCCATGAGGTCATCGGCGCTAGCCATTCTCTCGCCTCGGCCCAGCGGCTCTCGGCGGAAAAACCCTGGCAATCTCTGGCCTGCGATGTCAGCGACCTCGCCTCGGTCACAGCGCTGTCAGCGCTGGCCCCGGACGCGGTTCTCCACTGTGCCAGTTCCAGCAAAGGCGGCGCGGAGATGTATCAGGCCGTCTATGTGCAGGGCATGACGAACCTCATCGCCACCTTTCCTCAGGCGCGCTTCTTTTACACCAGCAGCACCAGCGTCTATCCGCAGGTCGATGGCTCGGAGGTGGATGAAACCAGCCCTGCGGATCCGGGTAAAGACACAGGGCGGCTGCTCATCGAGGCCGAACAAATCACCCTGCGTGCTGGCGGCGCCGTGCTGCGTCTGGCCGGCATTTACGGGGCGGGGCGCAGCTTTGTGCTGAAAAATCTCCTTGAGGGGAAAAGCGGCATCGAAGTCACCGACAGCGCGCCAGAGGGGCGTTACCTGAATCAAATCCACGCGCACGATGCCGCCACCGCGCTGGTTCAACTCATCACCCAGGGCCAATCGGGACTCTTCAATGGAGTCGATGACGCGCAGATGACTCAGAGTGTCTGTTTGGAAAAACTGGCCACGCTTTTTCATCTGCCCGTGCCCCCCATCAAGCCGCCCGACCCCGGTCGCAAACGCGGCTGGACGCACAAACGGGTCTCGAATGCCAAGCTCCGCGCCACCGGTTGGACCCCGACCTTCCCGAGTTACTTCGACGCGCTCCAGAACGATCCCGAACTGGTCTCTTCCATCCTGCAGCTCGTTTTGGACAATCCTGAGGTCGAGCTGCCACGTGCGGAAAACATCCTGCTCATCGGCCTCATGGGCACGGGCAAGACCACCGTTGGACGTCGTGTCGCCGATATGCTCGGCTTTCAGTTCATCGACACGGATCACCTCATCATGGATCAGGCCCAGTGCTCCATCCCAGAGATCTTTGCGCGTGAAGGAGAGTCCGGCTTCCGGTTACGCGAGTCAGCGGTTCTGCGCAGCCTGCTCGGGCATCGCCACTGCATCATCGCCACGGGTGGAGGCATCATCACCCAGGCCCGCAATCGTCCCCTGCTCTGTCATCTCGGCTTCATCACTTGGTTAGAGGCCAGCCCTGAACTCCTGGCCCGCCGCACCGCCAACAACAACGATCGCCCACTCCTGCGAGGCGAGGAACCGCCACTGGCGAAACTGCAGCGCCTCCACGCCGAGCGAAAACCCATTTACAAAGACCTCGCCGATCTCCGCATCCAGACCGACGAACTCAGCCAGGAAGAAAGCGCCTACGGCATCGCCGAAAGCGCCCGCATCTTTTTCGCTCGGCGTCGGGGGTGAAGTTCCTGCTGTTGCCAACTTATGCGTTGCGAATCCACTGGCGGCGAATCACCTTTAGGCTTCCATGAGCCAGGATCAAATTGCCCAAACCATGCGCCAAGCACGCTCGCAGATGCCATCGCATACATCGGCTCAGGCCTATGCGCAGATGCAGCATCTCTTGAAGCCGGGGAAGACTTTGACCGCCTCGAAAAGGAATGGGTACTCCTCCGTCACTGGGCCGAAGAAAACGCCCTGATCCGTCCAGCGACATTTCCGCCTCCAGCACACGCGGGTGGTCGTGAGCACTTGGTGAGATTTGATGCTGACCTTCAGCGTTGGTGGAAATACTCCAAACCTCACTCGGCTGGTTACACGGTGGAATGGTCAGAGGCCGGAGAGCCTTACATGCTGCCTGCTCACCCGCTTCAATACCTTCATCGTTTGCAATGGCAGAACGAGATCTTTGGCGACAGCATTTGCCTGGAAGGTCTTTGGAAGTCTTCCGATGGCTGGCACATCCTCACGACTCAAGGGCACGTTTCAGGTGACCGTTGTTCAATCACGGAACTCCAACAAGGATTTGAGGAATTGGGTTTCATCAAGTTGCCTTGGACTGGTATCGGATATGAGCAGTCGATTGCCTTTCGGAAAGATGGCTTTGACATTTGGGATGTGCATCCTGCCAATGTGATCATGACGCCAAGCGGTTTGCCGTTGCCTTTTGATGTCGTTGTCACTCGTGTTCCTGACCTGACTGCTGATGTCTGATCTCAAATCACAACTCATTGCCCGGGCTCTTGAGCTTGGGTTTGCGGACTGTCGCATTGCGCGGGCGGCACCGGCGGCGCGAAAGGAAATTTTTGAGCAATGGGTCGCTGAGGGCAAGTATGGGGACATGGCCTGGATGGCGCGGAATTTGGATCGCCGGAC
>JAIXVB010000723.1 GCA_027483245.1 Verrucomicrobiaceae bacterium
GAGCCTGGAGATCGCCGACAATGGCGTGGGCTTTGATCTGCGTCGCTCCAGTCATGGACATGGGTTGAGCAATCTGCATGGGCGCGCTGCGGTCATGAATGCCAAGCTGGAAATCCACTCCCAACCCGGCGAAGGTACCCGCATCCATCTCGACCTGCCGCAGACCAAACGCTGGCGCGCACGTTGATGTTAAAAACCCTTTTGGAACCTTGAACACACCTCTCATCCGTGTCTGGATCGTCGAAGATCACGACACCTTCCGCCGCTCCCTGCAGCGTCTGTGCACCCCCTCACGCGGCCTAGCGCCTGCGCGAGCTTTTGCCAACGCAGAGTCGATGCTCAGCGGCCTACGCGCCGCGCCCGAAGAAGAAAAACCAGAAGTGATGCTGCTGGATGTCGGCCTGCCTGGACGCAGTGGGCTCGACATCATCAGTGATCTCCACCAACTGGCCCCTGAGTGCCGCATCGTCATCCTCACGGTGTTTGAAGATGAGGCTAAAATCAGCCAAGCCATCAGTGCGGGAGCCAGTGGTTATCTGCTCAAAACCGCCCGCGCTGAAGAGGTCGCTGAAGCGATCCTCGAGGCCTCTCAAGGCGGCTCGCCCATGTCTCCCAAAGTCGCGCGCAGCGTCGTCAATCTGCTGGCCAAACTCACCAAACCCGCCGCCCAACCCATCGCACTCTCCCCACGTGAACGGGAACTGCTCGCGCTCTTGGTGGAAGGGCTCACTGCCAAAGAAATCGCCGATCGACTCAGCGTCAGCATTCACACGACCAGCACCCACACGCGCAATCTTTTCACCAAACTCGGCGTGCACAGCCGAGCCGCCGCAGTGGCACGGGCCTTGCGCGAACGCTTGGTGTGAAGCGCGGAAAACTCGAAGTTAGGGCACCTCTGGCAGGGCCTTTAACCACGCAAGATTGAAGACATAGTGGTTCTTGCTGGTGATCAGTTGGATGTTGCCATCGCGAGTCTGAGTGGCCGCGAGGTAACCGCAGGGTTCCGCCATTGTGTCACTGAGCACGCACAGGCCACGATCAATCATGTTGATGGATTGGTCCTTGCCACCCGGGGTGATGAGTTTGCGAACGGGCCAGGTTTTGCCTTCATCAAAGGACACCGCAGCGAACATACCATAGCCAGTGAACTCGCCGGTCTTTGATTTGAATTTCATGCCTTTGCGATTCTTCCAGTCCCTCCATTGATCCGTGAAACTGCAAAGAAGAAGAGCGTCATCCTTCAAGCGTATCAAGGCCGCACGCTGAACACTGCTGATGGCGGGGAATCCACTGGCGGTGTAAGTCCAGGTTTTGCCAAGATCGCTGCTGTAGCTGATCGGGGTTTTGAAATCAAATCGGGCCTGATCGGCGGGCGGATCATTGCGGCTGAAGGCCATGATGCGACCATCGGCGAGCTGCACGATGGGGGCGTGAATGCCGGGATAACGATAGCCTTTACCACCCGGGCGAAAATCGCTGGGCCGCTGCTGCACGTTATTAAAGCCCCATGTTTTGCCTTCGTCCTGACTGAAAACCAAACTACTCTGACGTGCGTCATTCGTGATGACAAAGGTGTTGTCAGCAAGGCGGATCAGTTGATTGCCAAACTCACCCACCGGTTGAGCGATGACAGGGCGTGACCAAGTAACCCCGTTGTCCTTGGAAGTGCGGATGAGATTTTCGTCACGACCCCGCACCAAATGATACAGCGTTCTTTGGCCATCCCACCAGAGTTTGGGGCCATGATCATTGACATCGGGACCATCCCAGAAAGGTGACGCGGGTTCCCATTCATGGCTGCCATGGCGCAGTCGGCTGGCGATGTTATTGAGCTCGGCACCGCCTTCATCAACGCAGGAATACCACACCGCGAGCAAATCGCCGTTGGGGCACTCAGTGATCGCTGGGCTGTGGTTGTGAGAGGAAAACAACGGACCAAAGGAGTCCGGCGTAACTTTGACGAATGGCTTGGGCGCAAGAAACACGGGCACATCCTGCGGGGCCTTTTTGATCTTGATGGCCCCGGGTCTAACGTTTTGAGCGTTTAAAGGAACCGGACTGGGCGGAAGTGTCTGGCCTTTTGGATATTCACCCAACACCAGACGAAAACCCGTTTTGTTATTCCGCGTCTGCGGCAGCCAGGCAGCACGATTCGCTGAGCGCAGCAGGCGGACAAAAGCGGAGTGATGCCCTCCTCGAAACACTCGAAAGTCGCCTTCGCTACGACCTATCGGGTCAGTTTGATCGCTGGCTTCATAGGGGCCATACCAGTCGCTGCACCACTCGGCGACGTTGCCATGCATGTCGTGCAGTCCCCATGCATTCGGGGCCGTTTGTGCGACACGGAGACTCGTCTTCGTCTCCTTGCGGTAGGGTTGCGGCAGCACGCCGTCTTTGAAGTAACGTTCCGCATAACCAATGTCACTCGACCAGGATTGGAAACCATTCGGCAAGGCATCACCGGTATGAAAGAGCGTGGTGGTGCCTGCACGGCAGGCATACTCCCACTCTGCCTCAGTGGGCAGGCGATAGGTCTTGTCCTCTTTCTGTGAAAGCCACACGCAAAACTTCACCGCCTGATCCCAGGTGATCGCGCTCACCGCCTCCTCATCGGAAACTTTGCTGCGAAACTCGGGATCGCTCTGTCGATACTGACCGACCGTCACTTCGGTTGCCCCCATGTAAAACGGCTGGGTGATCATCACGCGATGCGCTGGTTTTTCATCCCAATCAGCATCATCGAACTTTTCGGGATGCTTCACCATCTTGTAATCCGCCGCAGGTCCATCCTGTCCCATGATGAAGCTGCCGGGCTCGATGCGCACTAGCTTCATGCCAAGGCTGTTGGTGATGGGTTCAGCCGAGGCGAGCGAAGCGGCAAACCAAATGACAGCGGTGAATTTCATGAGCTCGTGACTGGGGGTGAATCAACTCAGGGCTGCGCCGGCAGGGCCTGGACCAGGGCTTTCGCAATCGCGGCCATGCCGACATCTCCCGGGTGATTGGCGACGCCCGAGTGTTTGAACGGTCGCTCAGAACGCGCAAAGTTTTTCTCGTCTTTGCTAAGCGTGCGGATGTCCACCAGCACGCCATTCACCGCCTTGCAGGCAGCGCTCAGAGCTTCGTCCTTGGCTGTATTGGCCCAGAAACAACTGCGCACGAGGATGGTCGGTTTGCGCTCACCTTTGAGGCTAACGAGCAGTTTCGTGACTGCCTCCTGGAGCTTGGGTGCGTCTTCGGGAGTTTTCAAACCCGGCACGTTTTCACCAATCGCGAGAATGATGAGATCTGCCTGAAAAGCGATGGCCTCTGCCTGCTTCGCCGCAAAGTCGTAGGTCGCGTATCCTCGCTCAAAATCGGCGATGTTTTTCACCAGCACCTCAGGCACGGCCCCCTGCTTTTCTGTCAGCGCTTGGGTGACGAGATGCACGTAATCCTTGGCCTCAGCGCTCGCCGCCATGCCCCAGTTGCCGGTCCAATCAATGTCCGCCTTGGGCCCGTGTTTGGTGATGCTGTTGCCGAGAAAGAGGACTTTGCGGTAGCTGCTTTGGGCAAAGATCGGGGTGACGAGGCAGGCGAGGATGAGAAGAACCAGTCGGATCATAAGGAAGGCGTGAATGGAGGAGAACAACGCTGCCAACGACTTTTCTCCATCACCGATCGGCATGGAAGGGTGGGATCCATGCGGACTGCGATCAGGAGGGTGGGCTGAAATCGGAGAGGCGGCGGCTTTTCAAACCCGCGATTCCTGGCAAGAAAGATGAATCCTAGACGTACGGTTGATGTGGCAGGTTCGAACCCCTGCCCGCTCCTTTTTATGAATCGTCGCCGCTTTATTCTCCGCTCTCTCGGCACCACGCTTGCACTGCCAGGACTGCCTTCTCTGATGGCCGGCTCTGTCGGTGGCAATTCCGCCGTCCAGACCGCCAAAGGCGCGGGAGCGGGCGCGCGTCGCTTCGTCGCCATCGGCAACTTGCTCGGTTACCAAACCAAGCAGCTTTTCCCAACGACCACGGGCCGGAATTACGAAAAGACCACGCTGCTCGAGCCTCTGTGGGACAATCGCCAGCACATGACCGTCTATCGCGGACTGGATCACGGTGTGAAAGGCGGTCACTTCGCGGTGCACTCCTTCCTTTCCGGAGTGCTGAATTCCGAGGCGCAAAACCGCCCCGATGGCAATGTGACCATCGACCAATTCCTCGCTGACGAAGTCGGCTTTGAGACCCGCTTCCCATCGCTCACCGTCGGATCCGAAGGCGGCATTCATGGCGGATGCCAGATCGCTTGGACGAAATCAGGCGTGCGCGTACCGCCGGTGACGAATCCTGCGGCGTTGTTTGAGAAACTCTTCGTCACGGACTCGAAGGAACGTCAGGTGCGGCGCTTGCAGGAAAATCATGTGCAGGCCTCCATCCTCGATTCTGTGTTGGAGGAGGCCAACAGCCTCTCCCGCCGTGTGAACAAGGAGGACAAGGACAAGCTCGACGAGTATCTGACCTCCGTGCGCGATGTGGAAAAGCGCCTGGAACTGCGCCAACGCTGGACCAACCAACCGAAGCCGAAAGCGCCCTTTGACAAACCTGCGATTCGAAACGCGGTCGAAGATCTGCCACTGCTGTATGAGATGATTGCACTCGCCTTGCAATCGGACAGCACCCGCATCGCTACGCTGGAGATCGGCGGTGACTTCATGCCACAGCACCTCGGCATCAAAAAAGACTGGCACGGCCTCTCGCACCACGGCAACGACCCTGAAGCCATCGCGAATCTCATCACGCTCGAGAAATATCAGATCGAGCACTTTGGCAAATTTGTCGCTCGTCTCTCCAAGACCAACGACGGCGAACGCACGTTGCTAGACTCAACCACGGTGCTCTTTGGCAGCGGCATGGGTGATGGCAACTCCCACAAAAATTCCGACCTGCCCGTCATCCTCGCTGGCGGCGGTTACAAACACGGCGAATTCCGCGAAGTGCCGCGTGAAGGCATCAACAAAGTGCCGCTCTGCAACCTCTTCGTCGATATCGCCCAGAAGATGGGCGTGGAAACTGACTCCTTTGGCAGCAGCACCGGCCGTTTCGCTTAATGCGC
>JAIXVB010000057.1 GCA_027483245.1 Verrucomicrobiaceae bacterium
ATCCAAGGCGGGCAAGGGTTCTTCTTGAGCCCACGCAGATCCGATGAGTGTGATGAGTGCGAATACAGAAAACGCCAGAGCCCATCTCGAGGCTCGTGCTCCCAGTCGTCCTCGTCCTCCTACTCGAACTCGTCCTCGATTCTCCAGCGTCGAGGTCACCGCGTGTCTCCCGCATTCCAGAAGACTGACTGACGCGGGGTAGGCTGGGTCCTTCATCAACGCCGACACCCGCGAACCCAGCGCATCCTTTCGAGGACGAGTAGGAGGACGAGGACGAGTGCCCTGAAATGTGGCCTTTGAACTGAGCCCCGGGGCCCAAGACCCCATGCCCATTCCCTTCAAGTGATCCAGGGGTTCAGCGCTCATTCAGTCTCAGGGTCATGGGGAGTTCAGGATTCGGACTTCGGGATCACAGGCGCTTCTTTACCAAGTCAGCACCAGTCCATCATACGCGATGTGCACGCCCGCTGGAAGCAATGGCTCTTCTCGGGAATGCATGATCTCACACTGGAGGTGGGTGAAGTAGGTCTTTCGCGGGCGGATTTCAGCCACCAGAGCCAGGGCCTCGCTGAAGCTCAGGTGCGTGGGGTGCTCCGTGTGGCGCAGGGCATCCAGGATCAGCGTCTCCACGCCCTCCAGCGCCTGCAGCGTCTCCGGCAGCAGCACCTTGGCATCCGGCAGGTAGGCGCACAGCTTCCGGCCGTGACGGGTGAAGAGGTAGCCGATGCATTCCACCTTCCCATGCAGCACGGGCAGCGGCGTCACCAGCGTTTCCCCCAGGTGAAAAGGGCCATGGATGGGCTTCGGGAATGGTTTCAGGTAACCGCGGTATCGGTTCAGCCCATTGAACGCATAGTCGAACATGCGCTCCAGCACTGCCAGGCAGGAGGGCAGCGCATAGACGGGCATGTATTGATCTGCCGGGATGGTGAAGCGCCGCAGTTCATCGAAGCCTGTCACGTGATCCATGTGCGGATGCGTGATCAGGGCCGCATCCAGGTGGCGGATGCCCGCGCGCAGGCATTGCGTGCGGAAGTCCGGCCCCGTGTCCACCACCCAGGACAGCTCCGGCGTTTGCAGCCAAATGCTGGACCGCAGCCGATTGTCGCGCGGGTCCAGGCTGTGGCAGGTCTCACAGTCACAGCCGATCATCGGGATGCCCACGGAGGTGCCGGTGCCGAGAAAGGTGAGGGTGAAGTCAGACATGCATTCAGAGGGAGCCGTGGAGAGTGGCCCCTGGGGGAAAGATTTCCAGGGATGAATTTTCCCGTTTCCTCAGGCCTCGTTTCCGCGCATGTCAGGGCCATGACCGAAAGTTACCTCCAGCGCTTCGGCGGCATCGCCCGCCTCTACGGCACCGCTGCCCTGCCCCGCCTGCACGCCGCCCGGGTCGCCGTCATCGGTGTCGGCGGCGTCGGCTCCTGGGTGGTGGAGGCCCTGGCTCGCAGTGGCATCGGCCACCTGACGCTGATCGACATGGATGACGTCTGCATCACCAACACCAACCGCCAACTCCCCGCCCTGGCTCACACAGTGGGGCAGACAAAGGTCGGTGTGCTGGCCCAGCGGGTGCGCGAGATCCACCCGGAGTGCGAGGTCCTGGCGCTGCCGGAATTCTTTCTGGAAAGCAGCGCCGACCGCCTCCTCGCCCCCGGGTTCGACTGTGTCGTGGATGCCGTGGACAGCACGGCGGTCAAAGCCCTCATTCTCGCCAAAGCCCGCGCTCTCGGGCTGCCGGTCATCGTCTCGGGCAGTGCAGGCGGCAGGCGCGACCCTACCCAGGTGCGCGTGGCGGACCTGGGTCAGGCCGGGGCCGATCCCCTGCTCCAGCAGGTGCGACGCCGCCTGCGCGAGGAGCACGGCTTCCCGAAAAGCCCCGAAGGCCGCGCCATGCACTGGGGTATCCCCTGCGTCTTCTCCACCGAAAAAGCCCTCTACCCTCAGTCCGACGGCACCTGCGCCACGGAACGTGAAGCCGGAACCGACACCGGCCTCCGCCTCGACTGCGCTGCCGGCTTCGGAGCCGCCACCTTTGTGACCGGCACCTTTGGTTTCGCCCTGGCGGGGGAGGTGGTGCGGGTGGTCACGGGTCAGTGAGCGGTCTTCAGTGTTCAGTGTTCCGTATTCGGTGTCCTTGGTGGAGTCGTCCTCGTCCCCCTCCTCGAACTCGTCCTCGGCTCTTCCATCTCGAGGGCTCTCACGTCCCCCTAGGGAGAGAGGTGCCATCTCCGGTCATCAGACCCCCGACCACCGGCTGCGGGAGATGCCACCTGTCACAAGTGGACCCCGGACCACCTGCCGGGGGAGGTGCCACCTGTCGCAAGTGGACCCCCGACCACCGGCTGTGGGAGGTGCCACCTGTCACAAGTGGACCCCGGACCACCTGCCGGGGGAGGTGCCACCTGTCGCAAACAGACCCCCGACCACCGACTGCGGGAGGAGCCACCTGTCACAAGCATAGGACGAATAGGCCCTCTAGGACCTATAGGACGCCGTCACACTCCGGGAACGTGAGAGCTCACAACCCTGAATGATCGAGGAGGAGGACGAGGACGATCCAATGGCCGAGCGCGCCATGACGCCTCTCCGGGAGGAGGAGTCAGAGTAGGAGGAAGAGAAGGATACCCATCCCCGACCCTCTGACCCTTTTCTCTTTTCCCTTTCCCCTTATCCCTTCTCCTACTGCCCAAAGCCCAGCACCGCGTCCACCGGCAAAACGAACAGAGCGCGGGTCGTCGGCAGGAGAGGTGAGGCATTGAGATCGAGGGCGCTGGCATCGGCTTCGTCCACCCAGGTGGCGGGGTTGCCGCTGCGGAGGTAGAGCTGACGATAGGTGCTGGCTCCCGGGGTGATGTCACCTTCCCACAGGCGGAGGCGAGTGGCTTCGGCAGGCGTGTTGGCGGCGGTGAAGCCCTGGGCGGGTGTCAGGCCGAGCGTCTGCGGTGTCTGGGTCACTGGGTAACCGCTGCCGATCAATTGAGCCCCGGCACGCAGCGGCTGGGCGAAACGCGTGGCGCGCACTTGACCGGTAAGGGTGAGGGTCACGGTGCCCTGACGAGCGTGAACGAGCAGACCCTCGCCCGAGGGCAGGAGGCGGCTGCCATCGCTATCGCCCTGCCAGCCTGTGGCGGAGAGCCAGGAGGTGCGGAAGGCATTGGCCACGGGATCAAAGAATAGGAGGCGATCTGCCTGAGTGGCATCGGCTCCGGATTGGAAGAGGGCGGTCGGGAAGACCTCGGCCACGGTCCAGTGAGCACGCAGGGCGACGCTGGCCGTGCCGAGATTTGGCAGTGGGGTCAGGGTGTTCAGCGCCGCGTTTGCCTCCAGGACCAGTCCGGAGTCGGTGGTGGTGGTCTCATCGAGTTCAAAACGATGCCCGACGTGAGTTCCGGTGAGGACTTCCACATAATAGGCGCGACCAGTGGCAAGCTTCGACTTCAGGCCGGTGGCGGCAGTGAAAGGTCCGCTGAAGAGATCGGCCAGGAGCAGCGGCATGGAGAAGGTCTGCTGGGACTGAATGTCACGACGGACCCAGGCCTGGGTGGCGCTGTAGCAGGTGTGTTCAGGCTCGGCATTGAGATCCGCATCCAGCATGACTTTCAGACGCAGGAGGCCCACCTCAGCCGCTGAGGCAGCGAGGTCTGTGAAGCGCAGGGTCTCGGTGCCATCGTTGTTTTGGGTGATGACAGGAGCGCTGCTGAGTCGTGTCCAGGCGGCGCTCATCTCGGCGCGGGTTTCCACCTGATAGAGGACGTCGGCACGGCCACCAGTCGGACGAGTGACCAGGGCATCCACACGACCGGAGTCAGCGGCGGTTTCCAAACGGAAACGAGAGACCTGATGACCCGAGAGCGGATCCGTCGCGAGGGCATACTCGAGGAGATTCTGCTGGAGGTCGCCATCGTCATCACCTTCAGGATCGGTGACGCCAGGGTGTGCAGCCTGCCAGGCGCTGAAGCTGCCGATGCTACTGTCGGCCATGCGGGCTTCCGCTTCAGGCGGCGCTGGGGCCTCGGCAAGCATGCCAAACGACCCGCCCGCAACCGGGATGAATCCAAAGTCGAGGGTCAGATCATAGTCACCATCGAAGCTGTTGTCCGACGTGCCCTGGGAGCCCGACTCGGCGCTGCCGGTGGGAGCCGTGCCGGCAGCCAGGGTGATGAGTTCACTGCTGATACCGACCATGGCCGGATTCGCTGCATCGACGCCATCTTCACCCAGATCATCATCGGCCGAGCTTTCGTTGGATTGATGACCCACGACCGAGGCGTGCTGGTAAAGCGGCCCTGTCCCGGTGAAGGCGGAGCCGCCGAGCTGAGTGACGTTGGCTTTGAAGTTATCCGCTGCGACATGGACCGTGTAAGTTCCCGCAGGTAGGCCCGTGAAGAGGTAATGACCGGAGGCATCCGTGAAGGTGCTGCGATACGGCGTGGCGCTGCCGGGCAGATCGGAGCCGCGATAGAGCAGCATCCACACACCCGAGACACCTTCACCGGCATCGAAGAAACCATTCTCATTGGCATCGGCAAAGACGACATTGCCCACGCCCAGATTCGAACCGGCGGAGACGCCCGTGAAACCAAGGTCCACCGTCATGTCCGCATCGGCATCGTAGAGATCATCACGATTGCCCGCGAAGCCACCCTCTTGAGCGCCGGTCGGCTCAGTGCCATACGCGAGATTGAAGACGATGGAAGTGACGCCGGTGCTGGCGGGGTTGACCGCGTTCAGCGTGTCTTCATTGAAGCCATCATCCGTGCCGTCATCATTGCCAAAGGCAGGCACGACTGCCGCCCCAGCGAGGCGTCCGCCAGAGGTGAATTGCGAGGCGGGGATGTGCAGGTAATAATCGCCAGCAGCCGGAGCGCGCAGTTCGTAGGTGCCATCCGAGTGCGTATAGACCTGAGCCAGCGGGGCATCGAAGCTCGGCGACATGCCAGGCGCGAAGAGCTGCACCAGCACACCGGCCACACCGAAGTCGGTGGCTTGGGTGAATCGACCGTCGCCATTGACATCGGCAAAGACCACGTTGCCCACGGCCAAGGGTTGAGGCGCGAAACCAAGGTCGATGGTGAGATCAGACTGCGCTTCAAAAAGGTCATCGTCAAAGGCCAGGAACCCTGTCTCGCCATTGGATTCCCCAGGTGCCATGTCCGGCAGCAAGGTGAAGGCGGCTGTGCGTGCGCCCGAAGTCATGACGGGGCCAGTGGCATAGGCATCCTGACCCAGATCATCATCGACCGCGACACCGCCCGAGTTCACGGTCGCGCGGGACGGCTGGAGATAAGCCAGAGGAGCCTCCATGGCGAAGTCGCTGGCGGGCACACGCAGGTGATAGGAACCCGGAGCGATGTTGAAGAGGTAACGTCCGCCTTCTGCGGTGAGGGTCGAGGCAAGAGGCGCGGTGGCGCTCGGACTATTGGACCAAAGCTGCACGGTCACGCCATCCAGACCGACCTCGATGTTCGGATCGTAGATGCCATCGTTGTTTGAGTCACGGAACACCACGTTGCCAATCTGGATGCGCGGGACAAAACCGAGATCCCAGGTGAGATCGACATTGGCATCCGAGGCATCATCACTGTCACCCGCGACGCCACCTTCCTCCGTGCCGATCGGGGCCTGGCTCGGAGTCAGCGTGAAGACAGCGGTGCTGATGCCATTGAGATCCGGGCGGCCATCATCCTGGCCATCTTCACCCAGGTGATCGTCACCGGTTTGAGCCCCTGCGACACTGGCGTGCAGGTAAAGCGGCCCGTCCTCACGGAACATGGTGCTCGGCACATGCAGGAAATAATTGCCCGGCGTGAGATCGGCAAAGAGGTAACGGCCATCGGGACCCGAAAGCGTGGTCGCTGCAGGCGTCGTGGTTCCTTCCATGAATAGCTGTACTTCGACATTGGCCAGCCCCTCAGCGGCATCTGCACGGCCATTGTAGTCCGCATCCAAGAAGATGAGATTGCCCACCGCGACGGAGCGGAAGAAGCCAAAGTCCACGGTGAGATCCGTGTTGGCATCGCTGTTCTCGCTGGAGTCATCCGCGAAGGCAGCGCGACCAAACTCGCCAAAGGCATTCACCGGCTCACTGCCCGGGGTCAGGGTGATCAGAGGCGAGGTAACACCTTGCGTCACGGGGTCTGCATCGCTGCCGTTCTCATCGACATTGTCATCCACGCCATTGTCAGCGCCCTGACCAACGAGAGAAGCCCAGCCTTCCAGCGGCCCATCTTCAGCGAACTCAGTGACGGGGATGTGCACGTAGTAGGTCCCTGCGGCGAGATTGTTGAAGGAATAGAGACCTTCATCGCTGGTCACCACCGTGCTCAGCGGCAAGCCGGAAGGTGGACCCGAGTCGCCCGCGAAAAGCTGCACCCGCACACCATCGATGCCTTCACCCGAGTCATAGACGCCGTTGCCATTGAGATCACGGTACACCAGGTTGCCCACGCCCACGGCATTGGGGTTCACCGGGGTGAAACCAAAGTCCACCGTGAGGTCGAAGTTGTTATCATCGAAGGAGTCAATCGTGCGATACAGACCGGTCTCCCCGTTCGCATCGGTGGGACTTGTGTCGATGCCCAGCGTGATCACACGGGTGCGGATGCCATGGATCAGAGGATTGACCTGATCGATGCCATCTTCACCCAGGTTATCATCCGCCGCGTTGGTCTGCGATCCCGAGAGGGAGATCGCTCCATTGAGAGGCTTGCCATCGGCAAACTCGGTCGGTGGGATGAAGAGGATGTAATTGCCGGAAGGCAGGAAGTCGAAGAAGTAACGTCCACCATTCGCCGTGACACGGGTGAAGAGCGGCTCGGTCTCGCCAGGAACCTGACCGTCGCGATAAAGCTCCACCGAGACGCCATTGACGCCTTCATTGGCCTCAGCGATGCCATTTCCATTCGCATCCAAGAAGACCAGATTGCCCACCCCAACCGGAGATTGGAAACCAAAGTCCACGGTGAGATCGACGGCCGCATCGTTGTCATTGTCGCTTGTGCCATCGACGCCCGTTTCACCATTGTCATCGGTCGGCGCACTGCTTGGGAAGAGAGGAATGATGCCACTGCTCACACCTTCCTCAGCCGGGATGGTGTCATTGCGCCCGTCTTCACCGACGTCGTCATCGCCGAGAAGACCTTCATTAATGCTGACACGCTGATAAAGCGGACCCGTGATTGCAAAGTTGGTTTGCGGCAAATAAACGATGTAGTTCCCGGGGCGCAGGAAGTCGAAGAGATAGCGGCCATCGGATCCCGTGACGGTGGTGCCAATCGGGGTGCCCAACAGAGCTTCCAAAAGATCATACAACGGAGTGGTGATGCTGAGATCCGCCTCAACGCCGCCCCCCCCACCCAAGAGCCCACCCAGAAGTGAATCCAGCAGCGTCTCATCGTCATTCTCGCCTGTCGGCTGCTCATAACGATACAGCTTCACCTCAACACCGGGAACGCCTTCTCCTGGATCAGCGCGCCCATTGGAATTGTTATCCAGGTAAACAAGATTGCCGATGGCGACCGGGCGGAACAACCCGATGTCCACCGTGAGATCAGTGTTTTCATCATCGTCGTCCTGATCGTCTGCCGTAGCGTCGAAACCAGTCTCTGTGGTTGCATTCGTCGGTGCACTGTCACGGGTCAGGATCACACGCCCCGTGCTGATGCCCTGAATGGAAGGCTGATTGTTATCCACCGAGTCTTCACCCAGATCATCATCACCGCCCTGCACACCTTCCAGACTGAAAAGCCCGCGAAGAGGTCCGCTTAACGAGAATTGCTGAGCCGGGATGTGCACGAAGTATTGGCCCTGAAGCAGGTCATCAAAGAGATACTTGCCGCCATTGGCCGTGATCGTGGTCGCCACGGGCTGCACGCCGGGTGTCTGGCCCCAGTAATAAAGCTGCACCACGACATTGTTCACCCCTTCGCCGACATCGAAGCGGCGGTTTCCATTGGTGTCACTGAAGACCAAGTTGCCGATGCCCATGAAGCCAGGCTCCACAAACCCAAAGTCCACGGTCATGTCTCCATTGGCATCGACGGTGTAATTGTCCAGCTCGCCACCGCTGCCGACTTCAGCCCCCGTCATCGCATTGCCCAGCGGCTCAAGACCCGGAGTCAACGTAATGAGCGGACTGACCGTCTCGGTGCGCGCTCCACCGGTCTGGATGCCGTTGTCGTCATTGTCGGTTTGGTTATCCGCAGTCGTGGTGATCGGGCTGCTGAGACCCGAGACCGCCAGTGGCTGGCCATCGGCGAAGTTCGAGGCGGGGATCTTCAATTGATAACGCCCGGGGGATTGGCCTGAGAAATAATACAAGCCACGAGCATCCGTGAAGGTCCAGCCAATGCGCACCTCGGCCCCATTGGATTCCTCCCCATCGACATCACGCCAGAGTTCGACGCGGATGTTCGGGATGCCGTTTTCGCCTGCGTCACGGACGCCGTTGGAGTCTTCATCATTCCACACCACACTCCCAATCGAGACAGTCTGCGGAAGAGGTGCGAAGAGTTTGCCAAAAGCAATGTCACGCGGGCCTGACCAGATTTCATTGTTCGGCCCAGGCGGTGTTGGGATCGGTGCCTCGAAGATTTCCACCACGCCACTCGGGGCTGCCGCTGGATCCACGCGGACCAAAGCGCCGCTGACAAAGGTGCCGCCGACGACAGGCTTGCCCCAGTTGTAACCGGTGATGTAGAGTTTGCCGTCCCCTGGGTTCACCTCGAGATCGCGTGTATCCACATCACCCTTGCCGGCACTGCTCAAGGTGGCCACCAACTGAGGCAGACCCGGAGCGGTGGGATTGCTGAGATCAATGCGGAAGACTTCACCATCCGAGCGATTCACGCCATAGAGTGTGTTGCCGTGAATATCGATGCCTGAGACAATCGACACCGGTTGCCCACCTGGCACCATGTTCACGAGTTGAGTGTCAGTGGCGATGACATTGAGCAGCGCGCCTGTCGTGGTGCTGTAACGACGGATCTCACGAGTCGAACCATCCTGAACAACCAAGTAAAGATTGCCGTCGGAACCGAAGTTCATGTCCTGAATGCCCACCTGCGTGATGAAGGTGTAAGAGGAAAGAAGGTTGCCCATCGGCGCGCCGGGGGAGCTACCCAAAGGTCCTTGAAACCGGACGATGCGATTGCTCGGCAAGTCAGCCACATAGAAGTTGCCATCGGGCCCGATGGCGAAGTGCTGCACCTGTGTCACCAGGGTCAGCAGCGTGTTCAGCACCGTGCCTTGATCCGTGCCCGACGAATTGATCTTGCGCAGGTTGCCTGCGCCGTAGTGCGCTACATACCAGTTGCCATCAGGCCCGAGTTCAATGCTGTAAGGCACATCAAACGGGTCGCCATTGCCCTGACTGTGCGTGTTTCCAAACGGATGGCGCAGAGCCCCGGTGTAGAGACCCGTGGTGGTGCTGTAGCTGTGGATGCTGTCATCCTGTGTTGCGGAGACGTAAGCGGTGGTGGCACCCAGGCAGAGACCAAAATCCACGCTGTTGTCCACGTAACCACTGCCGCTGGAACCAGGCTCTGTGGCAGAGGCAAGCGTGATCACACCGCTGTAAATCGCACCGGCAGCGATCTGGTGACCATTGTCATCATTGTCCACACCATTGTCCGCCAGCACTGAGCTGGAGCTGGAGAGCGGATGCGATGTTGGCGATGTCGGGATGCGCACGTAGAACTTGCCTGGAGGCAGGGCGACAAAGCTGTAAGCGCCTCCACCTGCGGAAGTCGTGGTGCGCAGCAGTGTATCATCATTACCACCGATCAGCTCATCAGCCCCGACACTCCAAAGCTGCAGCGTGACGCCATCGACCCCAGGTTCACCAGCATCACGCAGGCCATTGTCGTTGCTATCCTGCCAGACCAGATTGCCCAACGTCAGACCGCGATAGAGACCAAAGTCCACCGTGTGATCGGTGTCGGAGTCGGAGTCTTCTGTAGTGGGCTCAGCGCCGCTGCTCAACTGCACCACAGGTCCAAAGATCACTGTGCCCGCGCCACCTGGCTGGCTGGCTGAGTTGTTGTCATTGTTGACGCCATTGTCCAAGTTCACCGGATTGGCTCCCGAGATGGGCAAACTGACTGGTGGGATGACACGCACGTAGTAGTAGCTCGGCAACAAGTTCGGGAAGGCATAAGCGCCAGAGGCATTCGTCAGAATGTCCGAGCCAATCTGCACGTCCGCATTCGGGCCGCTGCCGCCAACCAAACGATCGGCACCGGGATCCCAGAGCTGCACAGTGACATTGCTCACGCCGGTCTCTGTTGTGTCTTTGACTCCATTAAAGTTCGCATCTTCATACACCAGATCGCCGATGGAAAGGCCCTTCACGGTCAGTGAGTAGTTGCGTGTGACTGCGCAACCATAAGCATCCGTCGCACGCACACTGAAGGTCGCCGTGCCGAACGCCGTGGCCGTGCCCGAAAGCACACCGGACGAAGAGAGTGTGATGCCCAACGGAGGTGAACCTGCCACGATGCCCCAGGTGTAAGGCCCCGTGCCGCCCGTGGTGGTCAAGGCCTGAGAGTAGGGCGCATTGAAGTAGGCCGCAGGCAATGACGCTGGATTCATCGTCAGAGTCGGACACACACTGGTCAGCGTGTAAGTGCGTGAGCCGATGCAATTGAAGGCATCCTGCGTCTGCACGGTGAAGGTAGCCGTAGTCGCCACCGTCGCCGTGCCAGAAATCAGGCCTGAGTTTGACAATGTCAGACCTGTGGGCAGTGAGCCGGAGGTGATCGAATAAACGTAGGGCGCTGTGCCAGTCGCCGAAGACAAGCTGCGCGAGTAGGAGCTGCCCACTGTGGCATTGGCCAGCGAAGAGGGTGAGATCGTGATCGTCGGGCAAGTGACGGTCAGATTGTAAGTTAGGCTGCCTGTGCAAGTCAGGGAAACGTCGGTGGCCTGCACGGTGAAGCTGTAGTTCCCAGGGCCGGAGGTCGGCGTGCCAGAAACAACCCCGAGCAACGAGACGGACATGCCGGTGGGCAGCGCGCCGGAAATGCGTGTCCAGGTGTAAGGTTCAGACCCACCAGATGCCGTCAATGTCTGACTGTAAGCCACATTGTTTTGCGGATTCGGCAGCGTGCTTGGCGACACCACAATGACTGGGCAGCCCACATTCAAGGTGTAAGAACGCGAGCCTGAGCAGCCATTCGCATCAGTGACGGTGAAGGTCAGATTGTAATTGCCCGTGAGCAGCGGAGAACCCGTGAGCACACCGGAGCTGGAGAAGCTCATCCCAAGCGGCAAGGATCCACTGGTGCGTGTCCAAGTGTAAGGAGCGGTGCCACCCGTCGCCGTCAGCGTCTGATTGTAGCTAGCGAACTGACCTGCATTTGGCAGTGTAGTCGGCGTCACGGTGATCGTTGGGCAATTCAGCGTGAAGGTGTAAGCCCGAGTCGATTGGCAATTGAAGGCATCCGTGGCCCGTGCCGTGAAATTGTAGGTGCCAGGGTTTGCGGTCGAGCTGCCAGACAGCACGCCATTCGAAGCCAAGGTGAATCCCGCAGGCAGTGCACCGGTCGAGATTGCCCAAGTGTAAGGCCCGGTGCCACCCGCTGCGCTGAGCGTCTGGCTTGGATAATTCTGACCGTAGGTGGCAGCTGGTAGCGAAGAAGGTGAGATGACAAAAGCACCGCAGTTCACCGTCAGCGTGTGACTGCGAGAACCCGCACAGCCATTGGAATCCGTCCCTGTGACGGTGAAGGCGTAACTCCCAGGAGCTCCCGTTGGCGTGCCACTGAGAACACCCGCAGAACTCAGGCCCATGCCAGAAGGCAGCGTGCCAGTGAAGCTCCAAGTGTAAGGCGCCGTGCCGCCTGTCGCGACGAGTGTTTGTGCGCTGTAGGCTGCATTCAAGGTCGCCGCAGGCAATGTGGTCGGCGTGATGCTAAAGGTCGGACATTGCACCGTGAGCGTGTAGCCCTGGGTGCCTTGGCAGGAGCGATTGTCGGTGGCACGCAGGGTGAAGTTGAAGATGCCCGGAGCGCTTGGCGTGCCGCTGAGGACTCCTCCACTCGACAAGCTCAATCCGGTGGGAAGTGTGCCTGAAGCAACACTCCAGGTGTAGGGACTGCTGCCACCGCTCGCGCTCAAGGTTTGACTGTAGGCGCTGCCTTGAGTCGGTGTCGCCAGATTGACGGGGGTGATGGCGATGGTTGGGCAAACCACAGTGAGCGTGTAACTACGAGTCGCCACACAGCCCGAAGTGTCAGTGACACGCGCCGTGATTGAGTAGTTGCCCGTGGCTGCACTGGTCGTGCCGCTCAGTACACCTGCAGTCGTCAGGCTAATGCCTGATGGCAGAGAACCGCTGCTGATCGCCCAGTTGTAAGGGCTATTGCCGCCCGCAGCACTGAGCGTCTGACTGTAAGGGGTGAGCTGTGTGACCACAGGCAGGGAGGTCGGCGTGATGCTGATCGATGGGCAACCACGCAGACCAAAATCAATCGTCGTCTCTGAGTTCGTCGTGCCGGTCGTGCCCGGTTCAAATCCAGCCGCGAGATTGAAGACCATGCTGAAGATGTCACTCCCCGCTCCACCTGGCTGGCTGCCGTTGTTGTCATTGTTGACCCCATTGTCCGCAGTCGTCACCACTGTGCTCGGCAGTGACAAATTCGCAGGAGGGGTGATGCGGATGTAATAGGCACCCGCCGTGAAGTAACGGAAGCTGTAGAGCCCACCGCTGTTGGTGGAAGTCGTCGCGATGAGCGTGTCTGCATTCGCCGCTGTTCCACCGATGGCCGCATCGGCCCCTGCGCTCATCAACTGCACCTGCACGCCGCTGACGCCAGTTTCACTGGTGTCCTTGAGGCCGTTGTTATTCAGATCCGTCCACACCAGATCCCCGATGCTGAATCCGCTCCAAAGCCCGAAGTCCACGGTGGCATTGCCATTCGTGCCGTCTCCATCCACAGCCGAGTTGGGCTCGCCACCGACGGTCAAAAGGACCACAGGACTGAACAGAGCTGTGCCCTGCCCTGCTGGCTGACTACCATTGTTGTCATTGTCCACATTGTTGTCCGTGATCACGGCCACACCGCCACTCGCAGGGAAACCGGAGGGGGGTGTCACGCGGACAAAGTAACGTCCTGGCACCAGATTGGTGAAGGAGTATTGACCTGTGCTGCTGGTCACCTGGCTCGATCCCACTTGAGTATCGGCATTGATTCCACTGCCACCGATCAATTCATCCGCACCCGGACTGAACAGCTGAACGGTTGCACCGCCCACACCAATCTCGGCACCATCACGCACGCCATTGTTGTTGGTATCGCTCCAAACGAGATTCCCCAAACTCACCCAAGGTGAAACGGAGCACGGCTCGGTGGCAATGGTCAGCACGCCCAGAGGGTCGGTTTCAAACAAACCTTCGGTGGTGCTGCTCGGTGTGTAACTGAATGAAGTCAAGGCACCCGTGGCATCGTAGGCAGGCGCCGCAGTGAGGTCAGCAAAGCGCAGTTTCAAGCCCGCGCTGCCACCTGTCTGGATGCCTTCCCAAGTGCCAGGCTCGATGCCCAGCGCCACCCAGTTGGTCGCATTGTTCACGCGGCTGACATCGATCACGAATTGGAAGCGCACACTGCTGCCCACTTCAGTGACTTTTTCCATCAACACATCCGCACTCGTGCTGCTGCCCGGCGCATTGCTGACCATGAGATTTTCCGCTGTCTGCCAGCTCTGATAACCCAGTGCAGGATCATAACGGTAGATCGTCAGCACAGGATTGGCACGATTGAAACCATCCACATAGATGACCGCGTGACCACTCGTGGCGGGATCGCCCCCGGTGCTCACAAGCATCCAGAACGCATCCACATTGCGTCCCGAAATCTGATTGAAGGTCGCATCAAAGGACACGCGACTCAGCGCTGCATCATAAATGAAATCCGCACTGTCGAGATGTGCCACGTTTGGGGTGTAGCTCAGGTCGTAGGCTTGATCTGGTGTCCATTCATCGACCTGATTCAGCACGCCATCACGATTCGTATCGACCAACAAGAAGTGATAACAGCCCGTCGCGGAGGGACCGGCGGCTCTGAAACCAAAATCCACGGTCATGTTGCCATTGTCATCGTCACTGTCATCCAGGCTATTTTGAAAGCCGGTCTCGGTGGTGGCATTGGTCGGCAGAGCATCGTCGGCAAGGGTGATGAGCGCGCTGCTGATGCCGTTGAGAGAAGGCAATGAGTTATCGATGCCATTGTCACCGCCCGCGATGTCATCATCCTGATAATCATCCACGGGAGAAGCCGGTGGCAACGAAAGGCTATTCACCAGAGGCTTACCACTTCCGAACTCACTGGCCGGGATGCGCACGTAGTAGCTGCCGGGCGTTACATTGGAGAACTGATAACGTCCGCGTGTGCTGCCTGAATTCGACGTCGTGGTGCTGCGTAGGAACACGCCGCTGCTGTCGAGCAAGTCAACACGCACGCTGCCCACACCTTCACCGCTGTCATAGCGGTTGTTGTTGTTGCCATCCTTGAAGACCAAGTTGCCAACGCTGACAAAAACGGGGCGCAGACCAAAGTCCACGGTCGTGTCCATGTTACCACCAAATGGCGCGGTGAGATTTCCAGGCTCGGTCAACGCCGAGAGAGTGATCATTGGAGAATAGATCGGATCCCCAGCACTTCCCTGAGAGATGCCGTTGTTGTCATTGTCCACGCCATTGTCACTGCTCGAAGACGTGCTACTGCGCCGTGGATGCGTGCTCGGAGGTGTCAGTCGCACGTAATAGCGACCATTCACTAGCCCGCCAAAGCTGTAAGCGCCCGTGCTGTCCGTCACGAAGGTGTCGCCAATCTTTTCATCGTCCCCATTGTTCACGGTCGTGTCTGAAGATCTGAACAATTCCAGCTCAGCCCCAGCGACACCAACTTCACCCGCATCGAACAGACCGTCATTGTCATCGTCACTCCACACCACGTTGCCGAGGCTCATGGCGGCGCTGAAACCAAAGTCCATCGACATGTCCTGATTGCCGCCACCGACGGTGCGATCTCCCGGCTCTTTGCCAAAGGCCAAATCAATCACAGGGCTAAACACCGCCGTGCCGACACCACCCGGCTGAATGCCATTGCTATCATTGTCTTCACCATTGTCATTGATGTCTCCTGGGCTGGCCAGCGACCACGAGTTGTCGGGGGTTGGGATCTTGATGAAGTATTTGCCGGCCGAGAGACCAGAGAAGAAATAATAGCCATTCGCATCGGTCACCGTGCTGGCTTGAAGCTGATCATCATTGGTGTTGTAGGCTTGATCTGCCCCTGCACGCCAGAGCTGAACACCGACATTCGGCAGGCCGGGTTCACGAGGATTTTTCAGGCCATTGGCATTGAGATCCTGCCACACATAATCACCAATCGCGAGGGAGGCTGGTGAACTGCTGGCTGTGCCATTGAGCAGGATGTTATCAACATCGACGTAACCAGCACCGTCACCACCCCAGAGATAAAACTCGAGCAAGAAGGATTTCCCAGCGAGCTGTGAACCCGTCGGAATCGCGGTCGCACCACCCAGGAAGCTCTGCCAGTTCAGCGTCAGTGAGAACCATGATCCCACGGCGTCCAGAGTCATCGTGTTCGACACCGCCGTGCGGAAAGAACCGCCGTCTTGCCAAGTCAGGAAAGCTTTCCCCTGCACTGGCGAAGTGCTGCCGACACGCAGGATGTCCAATTGGAGATCACCGATATTACCCGTTGCGGTCGGGTCGAAATCAAACCGCGCCCAGAGACTATCAGGCCGCTGATTGAGGTTGGTCCGCACATTGTCAAAGGTCGTGTCATACCCAGCATCCCAATCACGCATACGGCGGCTGAGTGAACCGCTACGGATCGGTCCGTTCGAGCTCGGTTCGCTGACATCGGTAAGACCATTGAGGTCGTCCTCGATCTGGAACTTGGCGGAGGTCACGATGGCAGGATTCTTCAAGCTCGGCGGCGCAGGCAATCCTCCGCTCGGCGTGTTGAGATCCCACTCGAGGATGTTTGGCACGGTGCCCGGCACCACACGCAGCGCAAAGTCCAGTGTGTTGTCCGTGTCCACTCCACCAGAAATGTCACCGGGTTCACGACC
>JAIXVB010000713.1 GCA_027483245.1 Verrucomicrobiaceae bacterium
GTCGGCGTGGACATCAAGTGCTCCATGTCGCTGCTCCAGATGAACATTCCAGCCGACGCCATCGTGGACAAAGGCGTCCGCCGTCGCCTCATCGACGCCATTCTGCTGCGCACACCGACCGGCGCGGGGCGTGGTCAGCGCGAGGCAAAAAAGTCCCGCCGCGTATCTGCTGACCTCGGCGTGCAGGTTTGCACCGAAGGCGCGAGCCCGAGCGTGTGCGAAGCCCTCGGCATCCCGCCGGAGTGGGCGCTGCGATGCGAAGACAGCGCGCACTTTGGCCACGATGGAAACGTCTCCACGCTGCACGAACGCCTGGACAAGATGCGCGCCTTCAATGGCTTCCCTGGCTTTGAAAACAAGATGACCCAGCTCGGCTCTTATGGGGGTGGCAACCACTTCGGAGAGTGCGAGATCGTGCAGCTCGCCGATGACGCCAACATGCGCTCCACGGCCGAAGTTTTTGGCCTGCGGGACAACCACGTCGCCTTCCTCAGCCACTGCGGATCGCGCGGGTTCGGGAACATCCTCGCGCAACGCCAGTTCAAGTCGCTGGAAGGTTTCTTCCGCACCTGGGGCCTGCCGTTTCCAGCCGAGGACAAACAGCTCGTCTATGCCCCACTCGGCACACCCGAGGCGGACGCGTATCTCGACGACATGGCGCTCGGCGCGAACTTCGCCACCGTGAACCACATGCTCATCAACGCACTCGTGCTTGAGGCCTTCCAAGAAGTGCTGCCAGGAACCACGGGGCAACTCGTGTATTTCATCAGCCACAACATCGCCCGGCAGGAAGTCGTCGATAACCAGCTCGCCTGGGTCCATCGCAAGGGAGCCACGCGCGCTTTTCCCGGCGGTCACCACGCGCTCAAAGACACGCCGTTTGCCAACACGGGTCACCCCATCCTGCTGCCCGGAAATCCACGCGATGGCTCCGTCGTCATGGTCGCCAAGCCCGATGCCGTGAAAAGCTGCTACAGCGTGAACCACGGTGCCGGTCGCTGCATGGGCCGCAAAGCCGCCGCCCGCAATCTCAACCAGCAGGAAGTCAACGCCGACTTCGAAACCCACGACATCCTCTACAACGCCCGCCAATACCCCATCGACGAAGCCCCCAACGCCTACAAGGATTTCAAAGAAGTCCTTCGCAGCGTCGAAGCCGCCGGCCTCGCCCAACAAGTCTGCAAACTCAAAGCCCGCTTCGTCATCAAAGACGCCTCGGAGGCGGATGATTGAGTCTGCGTAGATTCGATTGGCAATCGAATCGGCTTGGGCCAGTCGGCTTCGATTGCCAATCGAAGCTACGATGTACCCCGCAGCACGCTCGAAACCATCATCACCAACATGGAAACTCCATTCAGTGCCGGAAGCGCGGCGAGCCAGAACAGCACCTTCACCCAGCGAGGTTGGTTCCCCTGCGCAAACACCGCGATCCCGAGAAAACCAAATCCGATCATGCCACCCCAGAATCCCAAGGCCGTTGAGATCAAGACCTCGCCAATGGCGGCGCTAAGTTTGGATGGATCACCCACCCCATTGGCGCCCAGGGTGGAAAAGGCGTGTATCATGCCCAGCACGGTGAGCGTGATGCCCACGATGGGAAGGAGTTGGAGCCATGCCCCCACTTTAGCGAGCTTCGTTGCTTTCAGACGCTTTGTTAAAGCGCCTTCAAGGGAAGATTGGGGCGGAGTGTATGGATTCGTATCTCGCATGGCAGGGAAGAGTATCGACTCCGTCTTTAGCCGATCTGAGCAGTCTTTAACAACTCCTGTATGGGCCGAGCAATGATGAAATCAAAAGGCATGATCCCATTTGCCGTCACCACCGCGGTCTTCGGCTCCGCGTCAGAAACCAGCAGGCCATCCTCTTTTCGAAACCAAGCATCCCCAAACCGCGTGCGATGAAACTCAAAATCACGCTCCTGCATGAACTGGCGGATTTCCGCCAAAGTGGGTGGCTTGCCGTGATAGGCGGGCTGGGAGGTGATGATGCGTTGCGAACGGCCTTCTCCAGAAAAACCCTCCACTTTCCAGCCGACGGCGAATTCGTCGTTCAACAGACGAATGCGCTCCAAATACTCGTCCAGCGTCGCAAAGCGATCCGGTCCGAATTTTCGACCAAACTCGCCAGCGTGCGTTGCTTTGATCACGCGCAGTTTGTTGGCGGAAAGCCAGACTTCGTGCTCGGAGCCTCATGTTTGGCCAAATCCAGGTGGAATGGCAGGCTTCAGTTCCATCGTGAGAACCAACGTTTCCAAAACGGCAGTGCCGAGGCCGTGTCGCGCCCCACTGCCTCAAACAGCCGCAATTGGGCCTCCCACTCCGCATCGGTGAAGGGGCGCTGGCTTTCGAGGTATTCGGCGACGCGCTGGCGATCTGCTGCACGCTTTTCCTCAATGCTGGCAAGTCCGGCTGACATGTCCTGAGACTATCTGAACCCTTTTTCTTTCGCAATGAACAATACCAACACCTCCATTCTCTCCATCTCCGGCGAATCCGGTGGCGGGCAGTTGCTGCGGTCATCGTTGTCACTGGCGCTTGTCACGGGGCAGGCGTTTCACATGACGAAGATCCGTGGCAAGCGGCCGAAGCCGGGACTGATGCGGCAGCATTTGACCTGTGTGAAGGCGGCCGCGGAAGTCTGCGCGGCCGAGGTTGAAGGGGCGGAATTGGGATCGGTGGAACTCGTTTTCCGACCGGGGAAGATCGCAGGCGGAGATTACGGCTTTGCCATCGGCTCGGGTGGCAGCACGACGCTGGTTTTCCAGACGCTCTTTCCCGCGCTGCTTCATGCCGAGACACCGAGCACTCTGCGCATTGAAGGCGGAACTCACAACCCCATGGCTCCACCGTTCGAGTTCATCGAGCAATGCTTTCTGCCCGTGCTGCAAAGCATGGGGGTGGAGGCAACGGTGGAGCTGGAGCGGCATGGATTCATGCAGGCCGGTGGTGGCGTGCTCAAAGCTGCAATTCATCCGATCAAAAAGTGGAAGAAGCTCACTCTCACCGAGCGTGGCGAGGATTTGGGGCGGTTTGGAAAGGTGCTGAATGCGCATCTACCACGGAGCATTGTGGAAAGAGAGATTGATGCGGCGAATGTGGTTTTCCCATTGCCAATCAAAGCTACGGAAGCAAACGACAGCATCGGACCAGGCAATGCAATCATGCTCGGTGCCCGCTTTGCCAATGTCTGTGAAATCAGCACGGGCATCGCTCAGTTCGGCAAATCCGCCGAAGCGGTCGCCATTGGTGCGGCGAAGGGACTGCGCGGTTATCTGGCCTCGACAGCCCCTGTCAGCGCGCATTTAGCCGATCAATTGCTGCTCCCCATGGCGCTCGCGAGAACGGGTGTGTTTCACACGCTCTCGATCACGAATCATACCCGCACCAATCTGGCACTCATTGAGCAATTCTTGCCTATACGCTTTGAGGTGAGTCCGCTGGAGGCGGGTATCTGGAGCGTGTCCGTTTCAGCCACGAAGGCTGATTCATCGCCGCGCGAGACTAGACTCCATCAGGAATGATTCGCAGGATGTGGCTGGCTTGTTTGAAATACCAGGTGTTAGGCCGAAAGGCGCGGAGATAGATGCCATCCGGGATCTCGTTGCCTTGGGCATCGAAGTTGCCGCTGCCGGTGCTGTCCAGGATAAGCGGGCTGCCATCGGGTGATTGACCAATCTTGCCAACCCAGAGCACCACATGCGAGAGATTGCCGCTGGTGTTCTTGATGAAGAGCAGGTCGCCAGTGAGGAGTTCGCGTTCATAGTCCGCGTGTTCCTTGGGCAATTCGATCCGCTTCACGGGAAAGCTGCGTCCTTTGCCCGGACCTGGCACTTCGGTGAGTTGCGCCTGCATGCGCACATCGCCAGTGGGCTTGATGCCGAGGGCCTGGTTATAGACAAAGGAGGTGAAGTTGCTGCAATCAAGCCCCTTGCCGACAGGTGTGGTTTGCTCCGCATCACGCGGCCAATCGGCCGGTGGGTCCCAGTCCGGCACATGATGATGCTGGTAGCTGTAACCGACGTAACGCAGACCCGTGGCGATGACCCTTTGGCGCAACCACGCGACGCTCTTGGAACTAAAGCCAGCGGGTGGATCGTAGTGACATGCTGGTGGACCGCGATAACCCCAGCGCGGTTGATTCGCGACGTTATACCAATCTCGATAGGGAGTGCTCGATTGGTCTTTCCAATCGCTGCGAGGACCTTGAAGCAGATCCCCAATCAGTTCCTCGTCCTTGAAATTGAACTTCACGGAATACGGCGACTTGTAGGCCGTACGATCCGGTTCTTTGGCGTGCAGATGAACGCCTGCCAAACAACTCAAAGCGAGCAGGAGACGGGCAAGCACGGCACGGTGGGCTCAGGTTTCAACTCGAGGTCATGACCGGCGGCCCAGAAGATGCCACGTGGGATGAGGTGCTCCAGGCCTGGGGTGCCTTCGGGGTGAGGACTGGAGATGAAAACACGTCCTTTGCCAAAGGTGCTAATGGCATGTGAAGGGCTGTCCACCATGACTCCGACAGGTGTGCCATTCAGCGCCATCTCCGTGCGGAAACGCGCGAGCGTGGTGAAAGCAGGCAGGTCCTCGCGATCACCTGCTTTGATGATTGGGCCATTGTTGTAACGAACTTTGAATCGATCGTCCACTTTGCCCAACACGGGTTTGCCCTCGGGCATAAGCTCGATTTCCAGGAGCCCCTGTCCACGCCGCCATTTGCTGGAAACGGTGCTGGCATTGATGATGCCGAGGCTCCAACTGAAGTTCGAACAGGCGAGATAAGCTCCGGCGCAAATGCCGACATAGCCACCGCCACCGCGCACATACTCACGCACATTGTTCAGACCCGCTTCGCCAATCGCCTTGGACTGCCCGCCGCCTGTGCCACCGGGAAACACCACGACATCGAACGCCCCCAAATCGGTGGTGCCGACTTCTGGAGCACTCAGCACCTGCACCGTGACGTTGGGATAGTTTTTCAGATTTTCGATGACCTTTTCGCCACCGCTTTTTGGGGCCCCGGGACCGATGTAAACGGCGACCTTCGTTGGCTTCGCTATCGCCACCGGAGCGATGACCGTTTTGAAACCATTCACATCTGGCGGCACGACAAAAGCAGGCCGCTTGGCATTGTCAGCCTCCTCGGTTTCTTGCGCCGGGCTCTGGGCCGTGAGACTGGCCCATGCCGTGATGAGGAGAAGTCCGCGTGAAAGGAATGTTTTCATGTGAAGAAGGATAACCATCCATGCAACAAGGAGCTGTGGCGTCACCTCACCAAAATAGGTGATGCGACAGGCACAAAGTCAGCGCTAACTATGAAGTCGGACATGAAATTCACACTCGCTCTCTTCGCCACCCTCGCGCTTTCTCAGAGCGCGGAGCCAGTGACAGAACCAGTGTGGGTGCAGCGACTGGCCTTCTGGGCGAGGGGCGAAGTGAAGGCTCTGACACAACGCATCGAGACCATCGATCAAACCTTGGCCCAACTGCCCGATCAAACGCCCATCAATAGCAGTATCCGCATCGGTCTCAAAACCGGCTACACCACGGATGAAGATGTGCGCTGGCTGGAACTAACGCTGAAAGAAAGCGCGCCGGTGGACAGCATCATCCTCGTTCCCCCCTTGGCAAAGGCGGCCACCGCCGTCGTGGCCGGTTATGGCTTCCCCGTGCGCTTCCTTTTGGAGGTCTTCGATGACCAAGATCAGAGCGAGATCATCTTGAATCACACGTCCGAGGATTTCCCCAATCCGGGCTGCTACCCTGTGATCACACGTTTCGCGCCCAAACAGATCAAACGCGTTCGTTTAACCGCAACGGAGCCCTGGTCCAGTGACGGGCCAGAAGTGCTTGCGATGGCAGAAGTGATGATTCTTTCTGGCAAACAAAACCTCGCCATCCGATCCAAGGTCACCAGTTCGAGCACCCGCAATGCCCCACGTGCCTGGACACGATCGAACCTTGTGGACATGGCCACACCGCTCGGCTTGCCGATCGCTCCCAAGGCCCATGGCACGCTGGGATTTCACAGCGCCGTGGCCCAGAAAGCCGATGAGGTGAAGTGGCTGACACTGGCCCTGCCAGAAACCGTGGTGCTGGATGAACTCCGCCTCGTGCCGGTGCGTCGCCCAGAAGTTCCTTTGTGGTTTGATTACGGTTTCCCGACTTTGTTTAAGGTGGAAGTCGCCACGCAATCCGACTTCAGCGATGCGACCCTGCTTCATCAGGTCACGGACCCCTTCAACCCACTGCCGGGCATGAATCTCGTCTGCATCCCGGGGCAAGGTTTGAGCGCTCGTTATATCCGCATCACGGCCACGCAACTTTGGCAACGGCGCGGAGATTATGTCTTCGCTCTGGCGGAAGTGCAGGCCTTGTCAGGTCAGGAAAATGTGGCCCTGCGTGGCAGTTTCACCGCCAGTGATGTCCTCTCCGATGATCCTGCTTGGTCGCTGGCAGCTCTGAACGATGGACTCACCGAGGCGGGTCGTCTCATCGATCTCGCGGACTGGTTCCAACAACTGGAACAACGCCAAACCCTGGAGAAAGAACGTGCAGGTTTGATCCAAACTCGGGAGCATCTGGTGGAGCGTGCGCAGCACACGCTGGTCAATGCCAGCCTAGGCAGCGTCGGTGGCATCAGTCTCATCTCCGTGATTTTACTTTGGAGACAGCAGCAGGATCGCCGTCGAGATGCCAAACGATTGCAGGAAAAACTCGCCCGTGACCTTCATGATGAGATCGGCTCCAACCTGGGCAGCATTCGTCTCATCTGTTCCTTTGCCACCCAGCCAGATGCCACCCTCGATGGACTGCGCAGTGATCTCGCAGACATTGAAAGAGTGGCAGAAGAAAGCGCCGACTCCATGCGAGACATGGTGCAGCTCATCAATCCCCAGACCACCACGGAGCATCGCGATTGGCTCGATGTGCTGCACAACCTCAGTGAGCGCCTCCTGCGCGGTCACACGCTGGATTGTCTGCTGCCCACATCACCTCTGACCGTGGAGCCCGACATTGAAACGCGGCGTGAACTTTATCTCTTCTGCAAGGAAGTCCTGCACAACATCTCCCGCCACGCCAAGGCCACGCGTGTGCGCTTTCACCTGAGCCCCAGCCATGAGGGACTGAGCCTAGAGATCGCCGACAATGGCGTGGGCTTTGATCTACGTCGCTCCAGTCATGGACATGGGTTGAGCAATCTGCATGGGCGCGCTGCGGTCATGAATGCCAAGCTGGAAATCCACTCCCAACCCGGCGAAGGTACCAGCATCCATCTCGACGTGCCGCAGACCAAACGCTGGCGCGCACGTTGATGTTAAAAACCCTTTTGGAACCTTGAACACACCTCTCATCCGTGTCTGGATTGTCGAAGATCACGACACCTTCCGCCGCTCTCTGCAGCGTCTGTGCACCCCCTCACGCGGCCTTGCGCCTGCGCGGGCCTTTGCCAATGCGGAGTCGATGCTCAGTGGCCTACGCACCGCGCCCGAGGAAGAAAAACCGGAAGTGATGCTGCTGGATGTTGGCCTTCCTGGGCGCAGTGGTCTCGACATCATCAGCGACCTCCACCAACTAGCCCCCGAGTGCCGCATCGTCATTCTCACCGTGTTTGAAGATGAGGCTAAAATCAGCCAAGCCATCAGTGCCGGGGCCAGTGGTTATCTGCTCAAAACAGCCCGAGCTGAAGAGGTCGCTGAAGCGATCCTCGAAGCCTCTCAAGGCGGCTCGCCCATGTCTCCCAAAGTCGCGCGCAGCGTGGTCAATCTGCTGGCCAAACTCACCAAACCCGCCGCTCAGCCCATCGCACTCTCCCCACGTGAACGGGAACTGCTCGCGCTCTTGGTGGAAGGGCTCACTGCCAAAGAAATCGCCGATCGACTCAGCGTCAGCATTCACACCACCAGCACCCACACGCGCAATCTTTTCACCAAACTTGGCGTACACAGCCGTGCCGCCGCTGTGGCTCGGGCCTTGCGCGAGCGCTTGGTGTGAATCGAGGGAACATCGAAGTTAGCGCACCTCCGGCAAGGCCTGAACCAGAGCTTTGGCAATCGCGGCCATGCCGAAATCACCCGGGTGATTGGCGACGCCTGAGTGTTTGAAGGGTCGCTCAGAACGCGCAAAGTTTTTCTCGTCTTTGCTGAGCGTGCGGATGTCCACCAACACGCCATTCACCGCTTTGCAGGCAGCCCGCAGAGCCTTGTCCTTGGTAGCATGAGCCCAGAAACAACTGCGCACGAGGATGGTAGGTTTACGATCACCTTTCAGGGCCACGAGCAGTTTCGTGACTGCCTCCTGGAGGTTGGAGGTTTCTTCAGGAGTTTTCAAACCCGGCACGTTTTCACCAATCGCGAGAATGATAAGATCTGCCTGAAAAGCGATGGCCTCTGCCTGCTTTGCCGTGGAGTCGTAGGTCGCGTAACCGCGCTCAAAATCGGCGATGTTTTTCACCAGCACCTCAGGCGCGGTTCCCTGCTTTTCCGTCAGCGCTTGGGTGACGAGATGCACGTAATCCTTGGCCTCGGTGCTCGCCGCCATGCCCCAGTTGCCGGTCCAATCGATGTCCGCCTTGGGGCCGTGTTTGGTGATGCTGTTGCCGAGAAAGAGAACTTTGCGGTAGCTGCTTTGGGCAAAGATCGGAGTGACGAGGCAGGCGAGGATGAAAAGAACCAGTCGGATCATAAGGAAGGCGTGAATGGAGGAGAAAAACGCTGGCAACGACTTTTCTCCATCACCGAACGGCAGGGAAGGGTTGAGTTCAGGGTGACTCCGATCTGGCGGGCGGGCTGAAAGCAGTGAGCGGCGGCTTTTCAATCCCGCGATTCCTGGCAAGAAAGAAGATTTTTAGCCGTAAGGTTTCTGTGGCAGGTTCGAACCCCTGCCCGCTCCTTTTTATGAATCGTCGCCGCTTTATTCTCCGCTCTCTCGGCACCACCCTCGCACTGCCAGGACTGCCCTCTCTGATGGCCAGTTCGGTCGGTGGCAATTCCGCCGTTCAGACCGCCAAAGGCGCGGGAGCTGGCGCGCGTCGCTTCGTCGCCATCGGCAACTTGCTCGGTTACCAAACCAAGCAGCTTTTCCCAACGACCACGGGCCGGAATTACGAAAAGACCACGCTGCTAGAGCCCCTGTGGGACAATCGCAAGCACATGACTGTCTATCGCGGACTCGATCATGGCGTGAAAGGCGGTCACTTCGCGGTGCACTCGTTCCTTTCCGGTGTGCTGAATTCCGAGGCGCAAAATCGCCCCGATGGCAATGTGACCATCGACCAATTCCTTGCTGACGAAGTGGGCTTTGAGACCCGCTTCCCATCGCTCAC
>JAIXVB010000651.1 GCA_027483245.1 Verrucomicrobiaceae bacterium
ATACGCATTCTATTTGCATTAACAATTCTTGATTAACACGAAGAATGGAGAGCCAGTTTGATCGTGGAAAACGCCGAGCCACTGACTCATTGCGTCAGCGACTGAAGAAATTTCACGGCTAGATCACGCTTTTGTGGTGGTAGATTCGGATCATTGAGCATGGCTTGAATGGACTCTGCGATCACTTGCCGAGTTTGCGGAGAGCGAAGCCGATTGAAGTAACTCACAAAGTCATCGGGATTCATGACCAGCCATTCTGAAGCGGCGTCGCCAATGCCGACATACGTGCCTGATTCGGCGGAACGTGGCAGCTTCATGGCATACTCCATGGCCGCTTGAGGTTGATCTTTGACGAGGGCATTGATGTAATCGACATACATCTGATCATCTCGAAAGGAACTACCAGCATTGTTGGCTAACCAGTTTTGCTGAGCCTCAGGACCCACCTCACCCAAACGAGCGGTGACATCACGAAAGAAGAGCCGCCTTGCAGCATCCGAAGGCAATTGACTGAACCAACTGACCAATCCCTCCGCCCCTCCGGTCTGAAGAGCTTTTTGAGTCAGCGTTTGGCTCATGGAGTGAAACAAGGGATCGTTGGGCTCCAAAATGCCCACAACATAGGCCGTGGCGGCAACTAGATCACGACTCGCATAACCTTCGATCAAACGGAGCGTGGCACGGTCCAGGTCTTCGCCCGTGAGTGCCTGATTACCCTGAAGCCAAAGGATGGCCGATTGTGGGTCCAAAACGGCCCATTCGCGCACGGCCATTCCGACTGCCTCAGCATACCACTTCTCACGGGGGCCATAGATCTCGATCAAAGCGACCGTGCCTTTCGGATCTCGATTGCTCAGGATGCCCCAAAAACCGGCCCATTCCGTCCCGATGTCACGTCCGCCCGATCTAAGAGCTAAGAGCGTCTCCAGAATGCCACGCAATCCTGCCAGGTCCGTGGTCTCTGCGAGCAGTTTTTCAAAAGCGAGCTTTCTCTGATTTGCATCGGTAATGGCCATGACCTGCTGGCAACGTGTGCGTGCATCCGCTGTGATGCGCGCAGCGAGAGCGCTGGCGACGCTCAGTGAGTCAGGATCTTTGGTTCCCAACATAGGAGTCGCAGGCAGCTTCACTTTAGGTTTAGCAGAGGCCTTTGCCGGAGTCTCCACGCGTTGTGGAACGTCTTCTCCACGAAAGCCAAACCAAAAGGCTGCCATGGACAAGAGGACCGCACCAACGATCACGGCGAGGGTGGTTTTCATGGCTCAAGTATTACTCAAAAGCTGCGTCTGTGGGCAAGTCGAATATCCGAAATAAGGGCAACTCTTTGCAATCCAGGCGCAAGCTTAGCGCGAGGTCGGCGTATTGTGCACGCACACTCTCCCGATCATGCCAACCACATCCCCCTTCACTTGGGTCCTACTCGTCACACTCGCCATGGTCAACCTCGGCCACGCAGAGGCGAGTGATCCGAAACCCATCATTGAAAAGGTCGTGAATGCGATTGGCGGAAAAGCCAAACTTTTGAAGCTGTTTCGAATCCAGGAGACATTTCATTTTGGCAGCACGCCAGAGCCTGAGGCAGGGAAAAAGCGCTCCACTCGAGTGTCTGTTCTAGAGGTTCCTGATTCCTGGTGGATTGGCAAAAAAGAACGAGCTGATGAACCCGCCAAATACGACGTCTGGGCTTGGACGCTTGGAGTCCTGGTAGACCCAAAATCCAAGATCGAAACCATCTCGGACATGGCCGATGAAGGGCGTGAAATGTTTGGTCTGCGAGTCAGTGGCACGATTGATCCGGCCATGGACCTGTATTTTGACAAAGGAACCCACCTTCTTCTCCGCCTGGATTGGCGTGGAGATTTTTATCGCTTCAGCGATTGGAAGGAACACGACGGTGTAAAGTATGCCAGCAAAACCGTGATCTATAAAAAAGCAGGCGGAAAGCCCTGGTTCTTCCACGAAGTCACTGGCGTTGAGCGTCTCAAAGAATTGCCCGCCGGACTCATCCGCCCAACCATGCCATGAATCGATCACTGCTCAGACTTTGTTGCCTCTTGGTTGGAACGGCGATTCAAGCAGAGACGCTCACCATTCATGATGATGCTGAACTTCAGGCAGCGATACGTCAGCTGAAGAATGGCACCGTTCTCAAAATTGCCTCAGGTGTTTATCGTGCTGGCCATCATGTGTCTGGCATTGAAAACTTAACGATCGAAGCCGCCGATCCCAATCATCCGCCGACGTTTCAAGGTAGCAGCACTGGTTGGCAGTTCAGCCGGTGCCCACAGCTCACGCTGCGCCATCTGAAAATCACCGGGCAGACGCTCAATGGGCTCAACTTGGACGATGGATCGGACCTGAAGAATCTCGTCCCGAACATCACGATCGAACATGTGGAGATCAGTGACATTGGCCCCACTGGAAATCACGATGGCATCAAATGCTCAGGTCTCACGGGGCTCACCCTTCGCGCCTGCACCATCACAGGCTGGGGCGGTCAGGGCATTGACTTCGTGGGTTGTCATCAATCATTGATCACAGGTTGTCGTCTGATTGGCAAAGACGGCTTTTCGGCCAGCGCGGGGATTCAGCTCAAAGGTGGCACTTCTCATGTCACCGTTGAAAAATGCTATTTCAAAAACGCGGGGCAGCGACCTTTGAATGTGGGGGGCTCGACGGGGTTGGCTTATTTCCGACCTCAAGGTGCCTTGCATGAGGCGCAAAACATCATCTTGCGTGATAACATCATCGAGGGCAGTCCCTGCGCCGCAGCCTTTGTGGGAGTGGATGGCGCAGAGTTCACCGCCAACACGATCTTGTTCCCTGAGAAATGGATCTTCCGCATTCTTCAAGAGACCCAAGAAGCAGGCTTCGCCCCTTGCCGAAATGTTCTCGTGAAGGATAACCGCATTTGCTTTCGCAGAGCCCAGGTTCAAACGGACATCAATATCGGCAGTCACACTGCAGCAGAAACGTTTCGTTTTGAGACGAATCATTGGTTTGCCGAGGATCAGCCTCAGGCCTCTCAACCCAAGTTACCAACCCCGGAAAAGGACGGCATCTATGGGCGTGACCCACGTCAGGGTTAGAGAAAGAGGGCCTCAGTCCATCAGTTCTAAAATGCCAAAGGAGGCTGGCACATGGAAATCGGGGCGTTCGGTATGAGGATTGATCCAGGCCATCCAACCCGAATGAATGCTGGCATCGGCACGCTGTGAAAACTCAGCCCGATAAAGACCCGCGTGCAATTCTCGACTCCCGGGTTTCAGGACATTCAGCGCACGCAGTGTCATCAGGGGCAGGCTGCCTTCCACCTGATAACGCGAGCCCTTGATTTCTGACTTGAGCTGCAACTCAGGACAGGACCAGTCCCAATCCATCTCCCGATAGAATCGCGCAGCATAAACCAGTGCTTCAGCGCGTGGACTCATTTCAAAGGCGTAATATGGATTCAAACTGAGATCGGGCGCAAAAAAGATCTCCACTCGATCCGAGGCCAGCACACGCTCCTTCAAGGTTTCCCCCGCACCGAGCACGAGATCTTCATCCACACAGTCGAAACGAAAATACAGACGCTCATCATCCCATAAAGCCCGAAACTCGGTCAGCGGGGGCGAGGTTCGCTCCCATGGAAAATGAAAATCCTTCAGGCAGTTTGCAGCGCTCCAGTCAGGCTCCTCCGTGAGTTTGCGAAGCACGGAATAGTGCGTGAGAAAAGGGATCGGTGATGACATGAGAGATGGATGCTTCACATTGAAGGCAGAACTCGCTGCCTGTCAGCTAGAGTCTCCTGATTGATGCGATAAGCCTGCCCTCTCCATGAACTCACGTGTCTTTTCCTCAGTGAAGAATCTTCTGTTTTGTCTCTGCTTGGCCGCCCTGAGCGCCCTGCTCGTTCTTCGCCTGCGCCAAGAGCCCGTGGCACTTCCGCCTGCGCCCTCTGCCTGGGATCAGCTTTTCCAAACAGCCCAGGCTGAGCCATCGCTAACAGGAGCTGCCATTGGCTTCTGTTTGTTGGATGCACAGGGACAGGTCGTCTTTGAACGACAGGGCAACACTGCCTTCATTCCGGCTTCGACGCTGAAGACACTCACCACCGCCACAGCCCTGGAAAAATGGGGACCGGACTTCCGCATACAGACCTCTCTTCGCAGTTCCACCCCTCTCAAGAATGGCGTCATCACTGGAGATGTGATACTTATTGGCGGGGCCGATCCAATGCTGTCGCTCGCCGACCTCGAATCCTGGGCGAAGACGCTGAAACAAAAAGGACTGCGCCAGATCACAGGACGCATCATCGGAAAAGGCGATCTGCTCACAGGTTCGATCTTCGATGACTTCTGGAACTGGGGCGACATTGGCAATGGTTATGGCAGTGGCGTCTCGGGATTGAATCTGGAGCATAATCGGTTCACCGCCGGTTTCCGCGCAGGCACAGCCGAAGGAGACAAAGCAACCCTGCTGGGCACCTTCCCCGAAGTGCCTGGTGTGCGCTGGATCCAAGAGGTCACCACAGGCCCGAAAGGATCAGGCGATGGCATCGTCATCCATGGTGGCGAACGCACTCAGACACTGCATTTCCGAGGCACCGTGCCTCTGAAGGATGGCGAATTTCAGGTCACGGGTGCCGTGCCAGATCCTGAGCTTTTTGCCGCCCATCATCTGTGCGAGATCTTGATCCAACAAGGCATCTCTGTAGAAGGCAAAGCCACGACTCTGACCGAACTTCGCGAGACAAAATTGCCCCTGCCTGAAGCTAAGGAAGAGCTTCTCAGCCATGCATCCCCCCCACTGATTGAGATCATCACCAGCATTCATGAAACCTCTGACAACCATGAAACCGAATGTCTCTATCGACTGCTTGCTCTTCATGAAAACAAGGCGGCAGACATCGTCATTCGTGATCACTGGCGCGCACGAGGCCTCGAATTCATCGGCCTGCGCATGGAGGATGGCTGTGGGCTGGCTCGTGCGGATTTCATCCGTCCTTTGGATCTTGCCAAACTTCAGCACCTCGCCCTCACGGGACCTCATGGCAGCGTTTATCGTGACTCTTTATTAGGCAGTGACGATGGCCAACTGCGCTGGAAAGGCGGAGCAATGTCAGGGGTGCGATCCTACACAGGCTCGGTCAAGGCAGCCTCTGGAGCCGAATTCACCTTTGCTCTCATGGTGAATCATTTCACCGATGGGCAAGCCGTCTCAGCCCTGCGAGACAAAGTCATGGCTGCTCTGCGTGGCTTGTAAAAAGAAGCAGCTCGATAAAAAACATCGTCGCGATGATCCGATCGTTTCGAGAAATCCGCATGTCCGGCTGCATGAAAATCACGCACCCACGCCTCCTCATCCCTCTCGTTCTCGCTCTTGGGCTTTCCTCCTGCGCCACTTACACCACTCCAGGTCGCCCCGCCGATCTGACCCTCTTTACGGAACCGAAAGCTCGCAAAGCCTATACCGCAAGACCCGCCATACGCTTCCCCGCCAACATCGCCATCGTGAGAGTTCAGGAGGGCGGTTATGTCTCCGCACAGGGGCGTGCTCACGGTCAAGGGGCCTACAGCGTGGTCACCAAACGTGACATTGAAAAGGAGAAGGATGTGGACGCACTCTCTCAGCTCCCCGGCCTAGCAGGTGCAGTGAAACTGAATCGTCTGCTTCTACCCCAAACTCTCAACACCGACGAAGATCTGCGCGAGGCAGCGGCCAAACTCCACGCCGACGCCATCCTCATTTACACCCTCAACACCGAATTTCGCAGCAACGATGTCTTGCCACCACTGACCGCGCTTTCACTCGGCATTTTAAACACCACACGTTATCAAATCACAGCGACTGCGTCCGCCATTCTGATGGATACCAAGACCGGTTACATCTATGGCGCTCTCGAAGAAAGCAGCGACGAAACCGCCGGGGCTATCCTCTTTGACGGCAGCGACTTTGCCCGCCAAAAAGCCGAACGTTCAGCCTTTGAAAAATTGCTCACCTCCTTCGGCCCCTTCTGGAAGGGCCTCTATGCGCGGCATCGTTGAAATCGCCTTGCATTTCACCTGAGCAACGGGGCGAGGCTCGGCATGAGGCTCGCCCCGAAGGATGAATTTCTCAATTTTCAGAGCGATTCCCCCTCCACAGGGTTGTGAAAGCGGTAGTACGCCCCCTGAATCTGGCCAAAACGACCTTCAACGAACGTGTATAATGAATCAATTCGCCGAGTTAATTTGATAATAATATAATTTTCATTGCAATTTTATCAATTTTGAGAACATATTCTGCTCATGCATCTAAGGCATGATCCGAAAAATATAGAAATTCAAAATTGAGAATGCCATGAAAATCAGATCCACCTTTATCGCCCTGTTCACCTGTGCTTTGGCAAGTTCAGTGGCCAGAGCAGACATTCTTTTGGGAGCTCCAGGTGTGCCCGCTGGCACTCGAATTGCCACCAAAGTGCCCTTCAAAATCGATTATAACCTGAACAACTCCTACAAGTTCATCTTCTCGGGCATTCAAGCCAAAGGCGATACTTTGGGTGCACCAGGTTCTTCAGGCACGAATGGCAATGGCGGCCAATTTCATCTGCAAGCCACCGTTTCCGGAGGCAGCGGTTGCAATACTTCTGAACGAATCGGCAAGATCGAATTCCGCAACATTCAGGAATACAACACCGCCCCTCTGAAGACGATCCTCATCTCGCCAGCTGCGGTTTTTAAAGCGAATTCGAGCCCGATCGATATTTCATTGGAGTGGAAGGGCAATGGCAACGCTCACAAGCCCAACGGCATCTTCAATATTCTGGGTGAGTATCAAAAGGATCCGCCAGTTCCGACCGGTTCACTTTCGTTCCTCGTCGGTCGCTGGATTCTCGAAGACAATCCCAATCCAGAAGGCACAGCAACCATCGTGCGGGAATAACGAAGAATCGTCTCATGAATCAGACATCATTCCCAGGGTTATCCAGCAGCTTTGTGCTGCTGGTGGCTGGCATGATCTCCATCACAGAGACGCTCCCGGCACAGCAAGCGCGAGATGTGATTCGTGAAGAATCCTTGCGCCAGCAAGTGGGCACGACGCCGACCCTCAAGTCATATTTGCAAACAAAGGCCAAACCTCTGATCAACAAGCCGCCTGCGATCCAAAGCTCTCTTTGGACCCACTCGATCATTCTTTCCGACGGAGAGAAATACACACTCGTGCCGGTGGGTTCCATTCTTCATCTGCCGGAAAGATTGCGCTCTAAAGTGCTGACAAAACCCACCGGTGAATTCACCTTTTGGCCTAACTTTTTGAAGCTGAATGAGGCCTGGTTGGGAGCCCAAGAAGTGTCCCTGAAAATGTCTCGGGGTGATGCGAAGGAAGCCAAGATCTTGCTTCAACGTGTC
>JAIXVB010000557.1 GCA_027483245.1 Verrucomicrobiaceae bacterium
GCGCCAAAGCCTTCGCGGATTTCCAGGCTGGGCATGAAAAGGTTGTCGAGCCAGAAGTCAGGATTGTTGCGGTCATAGCCTGTGAGTTCAGGGCCAAAGACACGACCTTCATCGAAGAGCTTGTGGCAGATGGCACAGCGAGCGGAGAACTGTAAGCGACCTTTGTCGGCATCGCCGAGCCCAGTTTTGAGTACTGCTTTGATGCGTTCGGCTTCTTTCTTTTTGGCCTCGGTGGGCCCCGTGGCGAGCAGGCCCTTCCAGTGTTGATCGATGGCGGCGTCGATGGCCGGATCATGAAACAGGCTGAGCTGTCGGACGATGTCGATGGTGAAGTGCTTCACCGGCACTTTCCATTCGTTGACAAAGCTCACCAGGATCTGCGCCCATTCTTTGCGTCCAGCCATCACCCGCAGCGCATCTTCACGCAGAGCTTTGTCGCCAGCGATCTGTGTTTCGTAGTTCAAGAGCAGTGTTTCTGGGATACGTTTGTCATCAAATCGTGAGGCTGCTTGAAGGATGCCACGTTTGAGGCTGGGGGCATTGGTGCTGCTTTTTAAAAGGCCCACAAACGGCATTATGGCTTCCGTTTTGCCAAGCTCGGCAAGGGTCTTCGCAATGGCAATGCGCGAAGTGCTGCTGGCTTTGGAATCGGCGAGCAATTTGAGGGCCTTTTTCAGTGCCTCTGCGTTGCCACTGCGGAGTGCAAAGGTGAGGTCACCGCCAGATTGCTTCGCCATGTATTCATTGAGCGCCAGGGTCAGCGAATCGGGCAGCTTGGGCATTTCAGCTCCTTCAAAGGCAGCGGCGATCCCGCGAATGAAGGTGGAGCGAATCTCTGCATTCGTTGTTAGACTCAGAAGATCTGTGCATGAGTTAAAGTTCTCTTCGCCACCCGCCAACGCATAACGTTTCGCCAACTTTTCGCCGAGGTGATTGCGGAAGAGTTGGGTTTGCAAGAAAGCTTGGTCGGCTTTGAGAAAAGCAAAGACGGCTTCACGCTCTTTCTCGACCTTGGATTCGAGTGCCCACCAAGCCAGGAGAGGCAGGTGACCGCTGGGATCTTCGGCACCTTCTGCACTCCAAAGGTGATACAAACCAACACTTGCCGGAACACGCTTGGCGGAGGCGAGAATCTGAGCGCGAAGTTCGAGATCTTGATTCTTTCTAAGCGTTTGGGTCAGGTGAATCCAATCGCCCTGGGCGGACTTGAGATGTCCATGTTCGCCCATCATTTTTACCGCCCAGCGCCTGACATAAGGATCGTCACTTTTTAAAGCAAGGCGAACAACATCTTCTTGTTTGGTGAGGTCAAGGGCACCGGATTGACAGAGCATGTCATAAGCCCATAGAGCGTCGAGGGATCTCGGTTCACCTTTGCCGATCCATTCCATCAGCGGCTTTTCGAGTTCCTTCAATCCTCGCCAAGCAATCTCCAACACCGCTTGTTTTCTGAACCATTCATTCGTGTGATTTAGGTAACCAAGAAGCTCTTTCGGCTCAGCTTTGCTCAGATCAAAAGACGCCAATTTGGGGGCTCCTGCGGCAGGGCGGACTCGGTAAAGTCGGCCACTTGTTTTGTGCCAGTCATCGACAGGACTGACGTGGCTGAGGCGGGTGTCATACCAGTCCGCCATGTAGAAGCCGCCATCGGGCCCCACGCCTGCCCACACGGGTCGAAACCAGCGGTCCGTCGTGCTGAGGAGGTTCTCTTCATCTTTGGTGCGAAAGGTCGAGCCATCCGCGATGCGCTCGCTCACATACACGAGGTTTTGCATGGCGTTGGGAGCGATGATTTTTCCCTCGTAAGCACTGCCAAACAGGCCACCTTCATAAACCGTGAAAGCCTGTGGGAAACGTTTGTTATCGCCCTCATGCTGCATGTGCTCGAACCATCCAAAAGCATACGGATTGGTCAGCGGGCCATGTTTGCCCCAGCCTTTGATGCCGTAGCTGCCCTGCTCATAATGCATGCCTCGAGTTGCACCATTCGTGCCGGAAAAAAGTCGGCCTTTGCTGTCGATGTCGAGGCTGAAAGTGTTGCCTCCGCCTTCAGCATAAATCTCAAAGGTCTTCTTTTGGGGGTGGTAACGCCAGATGCATTGCCCCTCCCATTTGATATTCTTGGTGTTGGCGCTGCTAACGTTGCCCGTGGTGGTGCTGCCATTGGCTCCGTAGAGCCAGCCGTCCATGCCCCATTGAAGGTTCGTGGCCACGGCATGGGTGTCTTCCAAACCAAAACCACTGAGCTCAACATCAGGGGTGTCACTGTCGGGTTTCGCATCGAAATCAGCGTCAGGATAACTGAGTAAGTAGGGTGGATTTAAAACCCAAATTCGGCCCATGCCGTGCAGGGCGGCGCTGGCGATGTTCAGCCCTGTGATGGCATCGTGGTGGTTATCAAAGAAGCCATCGCCATCGCTGTCTTCAAAAACGGTGACCTTATCCGCGCCTTTTTCACCACGCGGCGGCGGCAGGGGCGTCTTATCAAACTTAGCGCGTAGGTGCTGATCGTAGCTGATGATTTTGAGGCCAGCAGGAAACTGATACTGGCGATACTGCGTGACCCACAGACGTCCTTTGGAATCCCAGCTGGCATAGAGCGGCTGTTCGATCTCGGGCTCC
>JAIXVB010000461.1 GCA_027483245.1 Verrucomicrobiaceae bacterium
GAGATCCGACTGAGATTCACTCCTCAAGCCCAGGGCCAGCGCTACGCTGCATTGCACATTCATAGCAGCGATGCCGATGAGCCTTCGTTCGATGTCGCGCTCACAGGTCATGGCGTGCTCAATGTTAGCGCGACTTCGGTAGCAAACGTCGTGGGTGGGATTGCTCGTGCATTTGCGCAGCAGTCAGATGGTAAACTCTGGGTGGCGGGAAATTTTGATCAGATCGGCGGTGCGGTGCGCACGGACATCGCGCGATTGAATGCGGATGGCTCCCTGGACACAAGTGTGAATCACACCAGCCTTTCAGGGTATATCGTCGCGCTGCATCTCCAAGCCGACGGGAAGATTCTCTTCGGGGGGAGTTTTTCCAGTTCTTTTGGCAGCAACCTACGCCGTTTGAATGTGGATGGCAGTGTCGATACAAGCTTCACGCCGATTAGTGAAGGGGTTGTTCAAGCTTTGGCTCAACAGGCAGATGGCAAACTCCTGGTGGGAGGCACCTTTGATTCCATGGGGGGGCAGACGCGCAATCGCATCGCTCGTTTTCACCTTGATGGCACGCTGGATACGAGCTTTGACCCCAATGCCAACAATTCGATCGATTGCATTGCTGTTCAGCCGGATGGCAAGATCCTCATTGGTGGCATCTTCACCACCGTGGGCGGTGTGACCCGTAACCGCATCGCGCGATTGAATGCAGATGGTTCTGTGGACATGAGTTATGATCCCAATTCGAACGGGACGGTGAACGAGATTCAACTTCGTCCTGATGGCAGTGCCATGGTGGTGGGTAGCTTTACCAGTTTGAGCGGAACGCCGCGCAATCGCATGGCCGTGTTGAACAGCGATGGCACTTTGGAGGGGACGTTCAATCCCGACTTCAATAGCTTTGTCGATTCGTTTGGCTTTCAGCCGGACGGTAAAATACTGGCCGTGGGAAGCTTCACCACGGTTGGTGGCGCGGTTAGCAATCGCATCGCTCGCCTGAATGCCGATGGCTCTTTTGACAACACTTGGGTGGCTGAATCATCCAGCTCCGTGAGTGCTGTGCAGGTGCTGCCAGATGGTAAGATCATGGTGGCCGGGAGCTTCACTCAAATCAATGGAGTCACGCGCAATCGCATTGCTCGCCTCAATGCAAATGGCAGCCTGGACACGACTCTGGATCTGAACTGCAATGGGGCTGTGATCTTTGCGGTGGTCCAGCAACCGGATGGCAAAACCTTGATCGCGGGTTGGTTCACACACGTCAATGATGTCCCTCGCAGTCACATCGCAAGATTGAATGCCGACGGTAGTTTGGACACTTCCTTCAATCCTGGCGCGAATGGAGAAATCTATGCTCTGGCGCTACAGCCGGACGGCATGATTTTGGTTGGAGGTCTTTTCAACTCGATTGGAGGCGGCGGACGAAACTACATCGCCCGTTTGTATCCAAATGGCCAGTTGGACGCGTCTTTCAATCCTGATGCTAGCAACTATGTCTATTCACTGGTGGTTGAACCCTCGGGCAGCATCCTGATGGGAGGGATCTTCACGGATATTGGAGGCATCTTACGCAATCGAATCGCACGTGTCAGTTCCACCGGTGTTTTGGACGTGGGTTTTGATCCCAATGCAAACAGCAACGTCAATGCTCTGGCTTTGCAGGCCGATGGGAAGATTATTATTGGAGGTAGTTTCTCATCGATCAGTGGCAGTACGCGCAATCGTCTGGCCAGGATCAATGCAAACGGAACACTCGACACAAGTTTCAATCCGAACGTGAGTGGCACGATTTTGGGAGTTCAGTTGGAGGCTGATGGTCGAATGGTGGTGAATGGTGGTTTCACAACCGTGGGAGGAGTCAGTCAGCCTAACCTTGCCCGACTGAATGCCAATGGCAGCTTGGCGATGGACTTTAAACCAACGGCGAACTCCACCGTTTTTTCCGTGGCTCGGCATAGCCACGGCCTGTTGGGGATAGCAGGATTGTTCACTTCGATCACAGATGCTGGCATCGTTCATCCACGTGGACGTCTCGCGTTGCTGAATGCAGCCGGGCGTTTGGATCCTAGCTTTGATCCTGCGGCGGATTTTTCGGTCTTCACACTGGCTAACACGGCTCAGGGGAGAATGGTGGCAGGAGGACTGCACGCCAATTTGGGCGGTGTTCCTCATCCCAAGCTGGTGAGTTTCAATCCTGTTTTACCAGCCACTCAATCCCTCGGCATCAATGCTGCTGCCACAACGGTGACCTGGGCGCGTGGTGGCAGCAGCCCCGAGGTGGATCATGTTACGTTTGAAAGCAGCACGGATGGCGGTGGTTGGAGTCAACTGGGCACAGGCACACGCACCAGTTCGGGTTGGCAACTCACGGGACTGACACTGCCAGCGGGGCAGGATTATTACCTGCGAGCTCGGGGTTATCAGATGACGGGTGGTTATTATGGTGGAGACGGATCGGTGTATGAGTCTTTGCAAAGAGTCCGTGTTGCGGGAGCCAGCGCCCCTGAACTGGTTGTTGAGCAGCCTGCCGGCACAGGACTGGTGAGTGGCAGCACGACCTTCGATTTCGGGGCTGTTCCGGTCGAAGGATCTGGCACAGTAACCTTCACCGTGAGAAATACGGGAACAGCGGCGCTCACGGGTTTGGCTGTGACCGTTGAGGGCGCACAAGCAGGCGACTTCAGTGTGGTCACGGCCCCTGAATCGCCTTTAGTGGCCCTGACGGGCAGCACCACATTCACCGTGCGTTTTGTTCCTCGTGACAGTGGAGCGCGTTCGGCAACCCTGCGTCTGTGGAGCAATGACACGGATGAGAACCCTTTCCTGGTGAGTCTGACGGGTTCAGGCACAGCCATGGCACCTCGAGCCACGACTCTGGCTGCGACGTTGCTTCAAAGTGACTCGGTGATGTTCAATGGCAGCGTCAGTGACCGAGGTGCCACGACGGCAGTGAGCTTCGACTATGGATTGACGACCAGTTATGGCTCTAGCGTTGCAGCTTCACCCGTGACAGTGACGGGTGGAAGCAGCAGCGCGGTGAGTGCTCCGGTTGCTGGGTTGATTCCCAATACGACCTACCATTTCAGAGTCCGTGCGGTGAGCAGTGTCGCAACAACGTTGGGCGATGGCCTGACCCTTACCACGCCTGCCTTCACGGCAGGTGAAGTGGATCTCGCTTTTGATCAGCACGGCAGCACGTTCACGACTTCAGTTCTTGCCACTGCGGTGCAGCCTGATGGCAAGCTGTTAGTCGGAGCCGTGTTGCCCGGGAGAACGATTGCCCGACTCAATGCCAACGGTAGCGTGGATGCGAGCTTCACGCAGTCCTCGAACAACTC
>JAIXVB010000125.1 GCA_027483245.1 Verrucomicrobiaceae bacterium
ACCCACAACATGGAGCAGGCCCGACGCTGCGCCGACCGCACGGCCTTCTTTTACCTGGGCAAACTCATCGAATGTCGCCCCACCCTGGACCTCTTCGAGACACCGAAAGAAAGCGAGACGGAAGCCTACGTGCGCGGAAAGTTCAGTTGATCCCGCAAAGCCGGCTCTGAGCAGAACGCGCCCGTCCCAAGATACGTGGACGTTCTCCAGCCTTAGGTTCTGGCCTCCGATTCATACGTTTGGGTCCTGATCTTGTCGGATTGCCCCGGCAAGCCCTGAAAACCCCCGGCGTCACTCCGGACCGTAGGGCGGATGTGTTTGGCGCAAAACAAGGTCGCTACTTCTCAAATCGTGTTCGCCAAATGATCCGCCTTCTCGGACGGTGATGGAGCTCTCGACGCCCCAAAACCGCCGGATAGTTCGGCGAAGAGAATCAATCGCGTGGACGATGCCTTTTTGCGCCGAACACATCCAGCCTACGAAGAGCCGCACCGCGTCTTTGGAGAAGCCGGTGGCTGGTAGGGCGGGCTTGAAAGCTCTCAGCCAGGCAGAATCGAGGACGAGTTCGAGGGGGAGGACGATGCAATGCCCAAGAGCGCTCTGACCCTTCTCCGGGAGGAGGAGTAAGAGTCGGAGGAAGACAAGGATTTCAGGCCTCAGAGCCTCTGACCCTTTTCTCTTTCCCCTTATCCCTCCTTCTCACCGCCCCTCCAAGTGACCCACCACAATCTGCGACCAGGCTTCCAGGCTTTCGCGCATGTCTTGCAGCTCGGCCAAGGTGTAAAACTGCAGGTCCTGGATGGCTTCTTCGTTGGAGCTGACTTCAGCGCTGCTGAGTTCAAAGAGATGCACGACTCCGAGATGGACGCTGCCCACTTCGCTGCTGTCATCGTTGATCAGGCCGATCACGCGCTGAGTGTGCGTGCCGCCGAGCACGAGCTCTTCCGTGATCTCACGCTCGATGCTGTTGAAATACATCGTCTCACCCAGACCATCTTGGCTCTGATCCACCGGATTGATGTGCCCGCCGATGCCGACTGAGCGCTTGGCCACGAGACGCTTTTCACCCGATTTCCCGCCGCGTGTGTAGCACAGGTAACGTCCCTCATGATGAAAGAGGGAGTAGGGGATCAATTGTTTGTGCGTGGGGTCCATCTCAGCGGCTGGACGCTCCATGAAAAAATTGGCTCCAGGAGCCAGCATGGCGCTGAGGTAACGCTGGGCATCCCCCTGAAAGCCCTGAAAACTACCGAGTTCATCAAAGAGGCTGCGCGGGATGACGAGGACATGTTCCATAGAGCCGCGGAGGGTGGGCAGGAGAAAGGCGGGGTCAAGTGAGGATGGTCACCGGAATCACGGTCGGTGTGCTCAAAGTCGCGGATTCATCAGGCCCTGGCTTGCCCGGGTGTGATGCCATAACGCCGACGAAACTGGCGATTGAAGTTCGATAAATCCTCAAAGCCGCTGGCGTGGGCGATGCTAGCGATGGTGTCCGTGCTGTTTCTCAGATGCGTCAAGGCCGTGGCGAGACGAATCTGGGTGAGCGTCTCAATGAAGGTGTGTCCGGTAACTCGACGAAAGAAGCGACTGAAGGCCTCAGGCCCGAGTGAGGCGACTTTGGCCGTCTCCGTCAGGGTCAGCGGACGAGTATGCTCGGCATGCAAAAAACGCAGCACGTCATCCAACCTCCGCCGATCCACGAGTGAGACTGTCTCGACGGGAGAGGTGGCCTGGAGACAGCGGCGGTTTGAATCCTGGCAGAGGCTGTCGAGCACCTCGATCAGCGTGGCCAGTCTTCGCGCTGGTGAAAGGCTGTGCAGGGTGGCCAGTGAAGGCGCGATCTGTTGAGCCGTGGTCGCTGAGATGACAAGCCCGCCCTGGGCTTCGGAGAGCAGGGCCTGGATCTGGCGCATGTCCTGAGCGTGGAGCAGTCCATGGCCCAGGCTATCTGGATGAAACTGAATGACCACGGCGGTGGAGCGGCGGCAGCGTGCGTCACTGAACCAAGCATGGGAGAGCTGAGGACCGATGAGCACGGTGTCCCAGGGCTGGAAAGGCTCCACGACATCGCCGATGAACCTTTGACCCTGACCGGCAGTGATCTGGGTGAGTTCGATCTCGGGGTGATGATGAAAGGGGGCGTCGAAATGCCGACCCGAGATGGCCTTCCAGGCAAAGGAAGCATCGGCGGGCATGGAGATCCGCTCGAACTGGGAGCGTGCCTGGGCATGAGCGTTCATGATTTCAGCACTCTACGGGCGCGCCGTGTGGAAGGTCTAGCACATTGCGTGGGCTTGTGATACATCCGCGCCATGGACACCCCCAAAGACCATGGACCGCGACGTGAATTGAAGTCCCGCAATACGGCCTGGGCGCGCTCGCTGGCGCGTGTGGCCTGCGCCTCTGGCGTCTCGCCCAATGCCATCTCGGTATTGAGCATGGTCTTTGCTGCGGGGGCATTGGTTTGTTATTTGCTGGTTCCTAAAGCGCAGAGCGCCACGGTGGCCGCTTGGCTCTGGTTTGGCGCGGCGGCGGGCATTCAGTTCCGTCTGCTGTGCAATCTGATGGATGGCATGGTGGCGGTGGAAGGGGGCCGTGCCTCGGCCACGGGACCGATCTACAATGAAGTGCCGGATCGTCTGGCGGATGTTTTTATTTTGGTCGGCGCAGGTTACAGTACGGCGGTGGAGCCCGGAGTGCTTAAGCTCTGGGATGCCCTGCCGCTGGGTTGGTCCTGCGCTGTGTTGGCAATGGCCACCGCTTATGTGCGCTTGTTGCAGGGAACCCTGACCGGGCAGCAAAGCTTCGTGGGACCGATGGCGAAACAACATCGCATGGCCGTGCTGACCCTGGGCACGCTGATCGCCCTGGTGGAACGACTGGCTGGGCGTGAGCCTGTGGCGGTGAAGTGGGCTCTGATCGTGATCCTTTTCGGCGCTGCGTTCACCTTTGTGCGGCGGCTGGGCCTGATCGTGACCTACCTGAAAGCGAAGGCCTAATCACAGTGGCAGGCCGGAGACAATCCGGTAAGCACGACCGACAAAGTCCCAGTTCACGACCTTCCACCAAGCGTCGATGTATTGCTCGCGGTCCTCGCCAAATTGCTCGGCATAGGCGTGCTCCCAGAGGTCCAGGCAGAGAATGGGTCGGCCGGATTTTTCCCAGGCGACATGATCCTTCATGAGCGGGTTGTCTTCATTCGGCGTGGTGCTGACCACGAGGCATTTGTCAGGACGATAAACCAACCACGCCCAGCCTGAACCCGTGCGGCCCAGTGCTGCTTCTTTGAAGGCTTGGCGAAAGGCCTTGATGCTGCCGAAATCTTCTTGAATGGCTCGCGCGGTTTCTTCTTGGGGACCTTTGGGACCGCTGCCCGCAGGTGCTAAAAAGCGCCAAAAGGCGGTGTGATTCACATGGCCACCTCCGGCCTGACGGATCTTCTGCACGGTTTCCGGCGAGAACTTGCGCGGTGGCTCAAAGGAGAGGCCTTGGCTGGCCAGTCGGCCCAGGGGAATGCGTGAGTCGTTGCGTGCAGGTTGCACCAGCCTATCCATCCCGGGCATGAGGGAGATGACATTGCCGACCTCCAATTCCTCATTTTTAACCAGCGTCTGAAGCTCTTTTACGAACGCCGCGTGATGCTCTTCATAATGACGCTTCAGCATCGCTCCACTCAGCCACGGCTCCAGCGACTCAAAGGAATAAGCCAGCTTTTCCTGATGCACCGGAACACCAAGAGATCTCAAACGCTCTTCAGCCGCGAAAACGGACCCCGTCAGGGCGGCACAGGCAGTCGTCAGAAAATGGCGTCGTGAGAGCAGCGTCGATTGCATTTATCCAGATTAACAAAATCTAAACAAATCGGGCAATAAGCATTTTATTTATCACCGCTGCTCGCTTTCGGCGAGACAGCATACAGCACGAGAGCGATCACGATGGTGCCCAGTCCCGCCAGGGATTCATGCGGGCGATTTTGCCAAATGTGCACCAGCATCCAGGCGCTGATCCCCAAAAAGATGAGTGGCGTCAGTGGGTAACCCCAGCAGCGCACTGGGCGCGGCAACTCAGGCTGGGTCCAGCGCAGAATCATCATCCCCAGCAC
>JAIXVB010000108.1 GCA_027483245.1 Verrucomicrobiaceae bacterium
CCAAGGCCGCCCCGGCTGGTGCCTAACGACCAAAGTGCCGATCCTTGATGCTCGGGGAGCGATCACGGGACTCATCGGCATTTCACGTGATCTTCATGCCGAAGCTGGCCGCGATGCCATCCCTCAGGGCATGGTGCGAGCACTGGATTATCTGGAGGCAAACTTCAGTGACGCCAACGTCTCCCCTTCTCTGCTGGCAGATAAAGCCGACATGTCACTGGTTCGATTTGCTCGCCAAGTGCGTCGCATCTTTCAGGTCACTCCGGGACAAATCATCGCACGCAAGCGCCTCCAAGCCGCAGCGCTGCTTTTGCGAGAGACCGATCAAACCATCTCTGAAGTGGCTTTGGAGAGTGGTTACTGTGATCACAGTGCATTCAGTCGCGCCTTTCGTGAAGCCACCGGCATGACACCTCGCCAGTTTCGTGCACAGGGTTTGTGAGCTTTCAAGGCCCACGGCAGTCTCGAAATTCAGCATCAACTTATCAACACAATCGACTCCATTGAGGTCAAAGTCCCCAGTTCACATGCCAACCCAACCCGTTCTCGATCAGGAAGGACGTCCCGCTAGCGCTGGATCCACGCTGCCTTCACCACCACCCGTTTCAGCAACTGAATGTCGTGCAGAAACACGTTTCTCAGCACAACTCGTGGACCGCGATTTCATTCAAGGTCCACACCGCCGGTTAAAAGAGCTCTCGCTGCTCTTTGGAGTCATGCGGGATTTCATCCGTGGTTTTCGTGCGCTGCACTTTGTTGGCCCCTGCATCACGGTGTTTGGCTCCGCTCGATTCAAAGAAGATCACCCTTATTACAAACTGGCGCAGCAGATGGGGGCGGAGATCACAAAGCTAGGCTTCACTGTGATGACCGGCGGGGGGCCAGGCATCATGGAAGCTGCCAATCGTGGGGCCAAGGAAGCGAATGGTCGCAGCATTGGTTGCAACATTGAGCTGCCTTTCGAGCAGTCTCACAATCCCTACTTGGATCGCTGGGTCACGATGAAGTATTTCTTTGTCCGCAAGGTGCTGCTGATGAAATACAGCTATGGCTTTGTGATCATGCCGGGCGGCTTTGGCACGCTCGATGAAATGTTTGAGGCCCTGACTCTGATTCAGACCAAGAAGGTGCGGAACTTTCCGGTCGTGGTCATGGGGACGGAGTTCTGGGGAGACATGAAGGAACTGATCGAAGACATGCTCAAAGGTGCAACCATCAGCCCTGAAGACATGGATCTCATCTGTTGGACAGACAGTGTTCCAGAGGCCATCGCCCACCTCCAGGAGCGGGCGGCGAAGCAGTTCGGCCTGCGCAGTGAATATGTGCCGCAGGAGAGCGCATTGCTGGGTGAGAAAAGTCTTTGAATCCAAGGGGCCGAAAATCGCGCATCTTAGGTCTTACGGTTGCACTGTGGACTTCCGTCTTTACATTGTATATCCTTTTCCCCTCAAAGCATGGCTGATCATACCCTCAAGCTCTCCTCCGGTCTTACCTTGGGCTATGCAGAGCATGGGGATCCACAGGGAGTTCCTTGCCTTTATTATCACGGTTGGCCTAGCGCACGGGTGCAGGGAGAGTTGATGGATGAGATGGGCAAGAAATACGGGCTTCGCATCATTTCCCCCGATCGGCCGGGCATTGGGCTTTCCGACTTTCAACCCCATCGTCAGTTGCAGGATTGGCCCGACACGCTGCGTGAACTCACCGCTCATGTGGGAGCCGATAAATTCCATGTTTTTGGTTGGTCCGGTGGCGGTCCCTACGTGTTGATCACCGCCCTTAAAATGCCGGAACGCCTGTTGAGCGCGACCATCGTGTGTGGAGCACCTCCGCTGACCTTCCTCGGCTATCAGCACATGTTCTGGCTTTATCGTCTCATGATCCGGCTGCGTCATGCCTTCCCGACCGTCCTTGGATTGATCTTGAAGATGGGTGAGGTCATTTCAAGGGGGGATCCTCAGAAACCACCGCTGAAATGGCTGCTCAAGATGGTCGGCAAAGCAGATCGCAAAGTGCTGACCGAACCTCACACCTCCGCCGTGATTCGTCATGGCATGGTGGAGGCCTTACGTCGTGGCCCGAAGTCCGTGATTGCCGATGCTGACATTTACCTCTCGGAGTGGGGTTTTGAAGTGAGTTCTGTGGATTACCCGATTCACTTTTGGCATGGCAAACAGGACCGCAACATTTCCTGGCGCTACACAGAGCAGCTGACCCAGCTCATGCCCCAGACGACTGTGCAGTTCTATGATGACGAAGGTCACTATTCGCTGCCCATCACTCATCTCGAGACCATCCTCCGCCAAGCGCTCGGACGCTGAGATTCAGAAAAGCTCAATGCCATCCTTCTCGCCACACTACAGGCGCCAAGGAAGCTCGCATGGAACTTCATCACTGGGGCAAATTGAAAGATCCGAAGATCGTCATGAGCGCCTAACAAGAAGGTAGTTCCCTCATTCCGAGCGACAGGGTCGTTCTGCGAGATGAGACAAAGCGCTGAATCATCGGCGAAGCAAATAGACCTATGAATCTATTTTTCATACGGTTGGCTCCAACGTGCCATTTACACTAAGTGTCTGCGTCCAGCACTCGGCGAAGGGCTGTGAGCACGGTCTGTGCTGTGTAGGGCTTGGGCAGGAAATGCCGCACCCCCATACCAGCAGCCCTGGCCGCAGCGCCCTCGTTCGAGAGCCCACTTGCGGCAATGATTTTGAGGGCCGGGTTCATTTGCTTGAGCACCTGGATAGTGGCAGGGCCGTCCATCATGGGCATCATCATGTCGGTCAAGACGGCGGTCACCTCCGCTTGATGCTGAGAATAGAGAGTGAGCGCCTCAGAGCCATCCGCAGCGACAAGCGTGCGGTAGCCAAAGGCTTCGAGTGTCTGCTGGGTGATGGTGCGGACAGCGGCCTCATCGTCCACCACGAGGATCAACTCTCCCCTGCCACGTGGATGCATGACCTCGATCTGCCCTGGCGCATCGGATACGGAGACGCAGGCTGGGAAAAATAGGGTGAAGGTGGTGCCTTTGCCCGGCTCACTGTAAACATTGAGGAAGCCGTCATGGCTTTTGACGATGGCGAGGACGGTGGAAAGTCCGAGCCCGGTGCCTTTGCCCAATTCCTTGGTGGTAAAGAAGGGGTCGAAGATTTTTTCCAGTATCTGAGGCGGGATGCCGGAGCCGGTGTCGGTCACCTTGATCATGACGTAGTCGCCAGGTTTCCCGCTGGCATGAAGGGCGGCGTAGTTTTCATCCAAAGTGATGCTTTTGACGGAGATACTCAATGTGCCGCCGCAGGGCATGGCATCCCGGGCATTGACGCATAGGTTTAGGAGAATCTGATGCACTTGCGTGTGGTCACCGAGGAATGCGGGCGGGTCGGCGGGCATGTCTGCCTGGAAGAAGATGTTCTTGGGAAAGGTATCCTGAACGAGGTTCTGAATTTCCTCAATGATCAGCTGTGGATTGATCATCTCCTGCTGACCTTCGACGCCGCGGGCGAAGGAGAGAATCTGCTGCACCATGTCGGCACCGCGTTTGGCGCTGCTCTCGATGGTGGAAAGCATGGATTGCGCACGCTCATCGCGGCTGGTAAGGCGCAGCAGTTCGATGGACATCATGATCGGCGCGAGCACGTTGTTCAAGTCATGCGCGATTCCGCCTGCCAGGGTGCCGATGCTTTCCATGCGCTGAGCGCGGAGGAACTGCTGCTCAAGCTTTTTCTTCTCGGTGATGTCGGTGTTGATGGCGAGAATACTCTTCGGGCGACCTGCGGCGTCGCGCACCAGCGTCCATCGGGCTTCGACCAAAACCGGCATGCCTGCCCGAGTGATCTGCTGAATCTCGCCATGCCATTCGCCCTGACTGATGACGGTCTCGACGGCCTTGTCATAGGCGGAAGGATCTTGGTAGAGCAGATCGGAGGCCTTGTTTCCGAGAGCCTCCTCGGCGGTCCAGCCATAAAGCTGCTCGGCACTTTTGTTCCAGAAGGTGATGCCATGATCCAAATCACGCACCAGGATGGCGTCACGCGCCTTGTCCAGCAGCGAGGCCTGCTCCCGCAGCCGATCTCCGGCATGCTTGCGCTCGCTAATGTCCCGGGCGACGCCCACGATGCGGTAGGTTTCACCACTGGCGTTTTGCACCGGGAAGGCACGATCACGAATCCAGCGCAGTGAGCCATCGGGTCGCAGAATGCGGTATTCCTCGTCGTAAGTTCCGTCAATCTGCTTGGTGCGAGAGGCCTCGATCACCCTTTCGCGGTCTTCCGGATGAAGAGCTTCATGCCAAGTGAGAATAGAGGAATAGAGACTCTCACATGAACGGCCCCAGACCGCCTCATAGGCGGGGCTGATGTAGAAGACTTGACGTTTCGCCGCATCCGAGATCCAGAAGACCTCCTGAATGTTTTCAGCGAGCTGGCGAAAGCGTTCCTCACTATCGCGCAGAGATTCTTCGGCCTGCTTGCGTTCGGATATATTTTCGTGTGCCACGACCACCCTCAGAGGTCCATCTCCACCGAAGCGGGTGACGCGCACGAAAAACCAGCGCTGTTTCTGCGGGGTATGGCAGGGATATTCCAGGTGAAACTCATTTCTCTTCCCGGCCATGACCTCACGGATGCCGACCGCCACAAGTGCTGCCTCTTCGGAGAACCTGCCAGCGGCCGAATCACAGAGCCGGAGGTAATTATCTCCCACGCCTTTGTAAGAGCCCCGGAAATTGTTGTCATTCGCGAAGCGGTCCCAGGCAGCGTTGACTTCGACGATGCTGCCATGCTCATCCAAAATCGCGATGTGGGAGGTCAGGGCATTGAGCGTGGATTGCAGGAAGCGCTTTGACTCAAAGAGCGCGGTGGCCGCGCTCTTTCGCTCGGTGATGTCTCGAAAGGTCCAGATGCGTCCGTAGTATGCTCCATCTTTGCCGATCACGGGGGAGGAGTAGCGGTCCAGAACCGTGCCATTTTTCAGCTCAATCTCATCGCGGCTGATTTCTTCCGGGTGCGCATAAAGATTCAGGACTCGTTCAATGAACGACTTGGGGTCCACCATCATGCTGGTCACCCACTCGAGCTGGTCCTTGTCGTCTGGGTTGTCCGCAAAAGGCTGTGGAATCTTGAACAGGTCGGTCATCCGCTGGTTTTGCAGGATCTTGCGGCCTTGCGCGTCCACCACGAGGAGCCCGTCGATCGTGGAGTTCACCTGGGCTTCAAGAAACGTAGTTTTCCAGAGCAGTTCTTCTTCGACCCGTTTGCGTTCGGTGATGTCCCGGCAGGTGCCCAGGGCTCGGAAAGCTTTACCCTCCTCACTATGAAATACCTGCCAGTGCTCTTCGACGACCTTGATCCGGCCATCCGCCATCAGCAATCGATGCTCAATCGAGCTTACAGAGCGCCGATCATATGAATCGACAAAGGCTTGGGCCACAGCCTCACGGTCATCGGAGTAGACGAGTGCCAGAAACCCTTGATGGGTTGGCTGAAACTGCTCAGGGGTCACTTCGAAAATCCGATAGGTCTCTGTGGACCAGACTACCGCCATCGTGGACAAATCAGTGTCCCAGCTGCCCATCTTGGCAACCGTCTGCGCGGCAGATAGCAGTGCCTTCTCTCGCTCCAGTTCCGCCGCAAGTTCGCGTAGATCCGCTTCGCTTTTTTGCAGGGCCTCGGTCGCCTTCGCGCGTTCTTGCCGCAGTTTACCCTGCTCGATGGCCTGCCGCACCGAGATGCCGAGCCTGGTGAGGCGGTCTTTGAGCAGGTAGTCGGTCGCGCCCAGCTTCATCACATCTACCGCCACGTCCTCGCCGATGGTCCCTGAGATGATGATGAAAGGAATGTCAATCCCACTCTGTTTCAGTAGCTCAAGCGCACGCGGCCCACTGAACTCCGGCATGTCATAGTCGGAGAGAATGATGTCGAGTTCGGGTTGGAGACGGTCAAGGAAGTCAGCCTCAGTCTCCACCCGCTGCCAATCAGGATCAAAGCCCGCCCGGCGCAGTTCCAGCAACACCAGCTCGGCATCGAGCGGATTGTCTTCCAGCATCAGGAGACGGAGAGATGTACTCATTTTAACTCTCCAGTTTGGGTGGCTGGTTCAGCAAAAGCCAGTACATGCCCAATTCCTGGACGGCGGTGGAAAAGCTTTCGAAGTTCACCGGTTTGACAATGTAGCTGTTCACTCCCAGGGCGTAGCTTTTCACCACATCCGTCTGCTCCTTGGAAGAAGTGAGCACAACAA
>JAIXVB010000377.1 GCA_027483245.1 Verrucomicrobiaceae bacterium
GATGCGAAGTGGAAACTCAGCGAGGCTGAAATTGATCGCCTCATCATCGAACAACAAGACATCCTCTCCCGCTACTGCGCCCTGGTGAAGCCGGGCGGAAAACTGGTGTATGCCACCTGCTCCATCCTGCCGAGCGAAAATGAAAACCAAGTCCAAACCTTCCTCTCCACGCACTGTGAAGACTGGACCCTGGAGGAGGAACTCAAGATCAATCCTGCGGAGACCGGGCATGATGGCTTTTACGCCGCTCGTTTGGTGCGCAAACTGCCACCCGCAGCGCCAGTCGCCGAATCCCCCGCTGCCACTGTCGAGGAATCCCAGGCCGCTGCCTCGATTGAAGAATCCCTTCCAGTAGCCGCTGTCGAGGAAACCCCGCCCGCTGAACCTAGCGCAGATTCACCGCCCCCCCATCAATCGGATACGCCGACCCCGTGATGAACCCTGCCTCATCGCTGCACAGGTAAAGCGCCAGTGCAGCGATTTCAGCGGGCTGAGCCATGCGCCCAATCGGCTGGGCTTCACTCAGCTTTTGAAACATCTCAGCCTCCTGGCCTGGATAGGTCTGGGCGAGGTAACCATCGACAAACGGCGTGTGAACTCGAGCTGGGTTGATGCAATTGCAGCGAATGCCTTGTTTGATGAAGTCCTTTGCCATGGAGTAAGTCATCATGAGCACAGCGCCCTTCGTCATGGAATAAGCAAAGCGATCTGCCAGGCCCATCTGCGCAGCGATCGAGCATAGATTCAAGATCACCCCACCGCCTTGAGGCACCATGCGCTCGAGAGCGGATTGGGAGCAGTGAAAGACACCTTTGATGTTGATGCGATAGAGTCGATCCAGGTCAGCTTCCGTGGTGGTCAACACGCTGCCAATGTGGGCAATGCCAGCGTTGTTTACCAAGATGTCGAGCTTCGCCTGACGCCGACTGATCTCGGCAAAGGTCGCCTTCACGGCTTCGCCATCTCCGACATCACAGGCCGAAGCGTGGGCACTTCCCCCCTTCGCGGTGATTTGATCCACGGTTGCTTGCGCCGACTCCAGCTTCAAATCCAGCACCTCGACATGGGCTCCCTGTTGGGCAAACAACAGCGCAATGGCCTGACCGATGCCAGAGCCTGCCCCGGTGATAACGGCGGTCTTTTGAGAAAGTGAAAACATGAGGGAAAGAGATGTAAAGGAGAGGGATCGAGAGGCACAAGCCTGGAAAAGCGGAATCCAAAACGGCCTCGAGATAATCGCCACCGCGATGGCCGATCTCACCACGATTTTTTTCACGCAACCTTCAAAGCCAACCGCGCCAGTAATAGACCCAATGGCCAATGAACTCATGTAACCACACGGATAAGAGTTCAAACCCCTGGCTGCTTGGCAAATGAATCCAATGCAGATCTCCGACACGGTTTAGGCTGCTGAGGTAATTGCAGGGTACAGCGGAGACAGGAACACCGGCCTTGCGAAAAGTGGCTATGGAGCGCGGCATATGATAGGAACTGGTGACCAAGAGCACAGTTTTCCAGCCTCGTTCCTTGGCCAAGGCGGCGACTTTCAGCGCTTCATCATGCGTATCTGAGCAGACACCGAGGCTGAGGATCTGCGACTTCAAGGTGAGGTGCTTTTGGCAATAAGCCTGCAGGGCATCTGCCTCAGAGATCATCTCCCCCGCCTGCTCATAACCACCGCCACCGAGCACGAGACTGGAGGTTTGTTGCAAGGAAGCCAAGGTCAGGGCGGTGCTCAGTCGATCCGCTCCTGTCTTGAGATGAAAACCTGTTGGTTCCAAGTCTGAAGGCTCAGCGCCACCGCCGAGACAGACGATGGCGTCTGCTGCCATCAACTCCGCGAGTTTCACGGGTGGATATTGCTCCTCGAGATCCGCCAACATCAGAGAAGCCAAGGGCGTGCAACTGATCAGCGTGAGCAGCCCCCACGCCAAAGCTGGCAGCCAGAGGCCGCCGCGACTGCGCCGCCAAAGTGACCGACCTAACCAAAAGCTGAGCAGCAACCAGATCAGACACAGGGGCTGTGCCAGATGAAGGGCGATCTTGAAAAAAGCGGTCATGGGCAGGGATCGTTCGTCCAGCGATCAGCGCCACTGAACGCTTCAGTGGCGACTGCCGCAAGACTCAGATCACGGGTCCAGCCACAGGGCCCCACTTGGCATGCCATTCTTTGTAAACGATCGGGCTGATCTCGCTGGGCTTGATCTCGCTACGACCACCCCAGAAGACGTTGGTGTATTCCACGGGAATGCCAATGCTGGCGAGATGCTGATCAATGGCTGCCTTGTGCTCCATAATCAGCGCTTTGTCCGTGCCGTGAACGACACCCATGATGTTCACATTGCCAAAACGAGGACCGCCTTCACGCCAGTAGCAGTGGGTCATGATCGTGTGACGCCCCACTTCACCACCGCCACGCTCTTGCATGCCGTCCGGCACTTTCCAGTGGAAGAGACCATTGAAACGCGTGACTCGCACACCCGTCTGGCTCGGTTTCACATGCTCCAGAAAGGTCGAGAAACGACCGATGACGCCTTTTTCATCGAGCGTTTTCGCGACTTCGCAAAAGCGCTCCAAACTGATGCCTGCAGCCGCAGCGCGGCCAGCCCAGGGTTCTGGACCGATTTCATCCAGAGAAAGCTCACCCTTCAGATGCAGCAGCACGTTCCATTCCTCCTCATCGAGATCGGCAATGTTTGTGGTCATCATCTTGGCGGGCACTTCCGCCTTTTCGCCCGGCTCCATCGTCTTGCGCCGCACATGTCCGACGCCGAGAGCAAAGATGCCATGCGCTGGCATGAGCAGGTATTCTTCAGCACCGGTCAGGCGTTTGAGCACATCGGCATGCTCCGTCATGTCAGTGCCCTGGGGCACCTTCAGAGTGGTCCACAAACGGTAATCACTGCCGCTGACCTCACGATCCGTGGAGCGCAGCACCACGTGACCACTGAACGGGTCTTCCTTGAACATGAAATCAAA
>JAIXVB010000183.1 GCA_027483245.1 Verrucomicrobiaceae bacterium
CCTCGCGCCAGCCAAATGCTCGTTCTCGCGGGCAAAGTGCGTGCTCTCTTGCACAATCGCACGCATGTCACGGTGGATGATATCGAAGCTCTTGCCTTGCCGGCCCTGCGCCATCGCCTCGTTCCAACCTTCCACGCCGAGGCGGAAGGTGTCACCGTGGACATGATTGTCACCGAGTTGATCAAAAAGGTGAAGAAGGCTGAAGGACGGGTTTTGTAAATTCCAGTCAATAGGTCATGGACTCACCAAAGCTGACTAGACGACTCAAAACCTTTGCTCTGACGTTGATCCATTCTCTTGTCCTCGCCTTGACCTTTTGATCCTTTTCTGATCCTCCGTGGCGACCCTCTCCTCCATCCTCGAAGCCGAAGACATCACCAGTCTGCACAGCCTGCAGCTGTTTGCGCGCACGGTGGTGGAAGGCTTCACGACGGGGCATCATGCGTCACCTCACAAAGGCTTCAGCGTCGAGTTTCGTCAGCATCGCCCGTATGTTCAGGGCGATGACATTCGCCGTCTCGATTGGAAGATTTTTGGCCGTGCAGATCGTTTTTACATCCGTGAGTTTGATGAAGAGACGAACCTTCGTGCAACGCTCGTGCTCGATGCCAGTGGTAGCATGGGTTATCGAGGGCAAAAGGGGATCTTGAAGTTCGACTACGCGCGCAAGCTCGCGGCAGCGATGGCTTACTTGTTGATGTCACAGCAGGATGCCGTGGGCCTCATCACTTTTGATAGCAAGATCCGCGAGTTCATCCCGAATCGCACCCGCATCACCCATCTGCATCATGTCCTGGAGACCATGATCAAGACGGAACCTGGCAAGGACACGGCCTTAGCGCCCGTGCTCGAGTCTCTGGCGCAGCGGCTGAAGCGGCGTGGGCTGGTGATTCTGATCAGCGACTTTTTCGATGATGCCACTGCGATCATGCGGGCTATTGGGGTGCTGCGCAAAAAAGGCCATGAAGTCATTGCCATGCAGCTTTGGGATCGGGATGAACTGGAATTTCCTTTTGGTCAATGGTCACGTTTTGAAAATCTGGAGAACGGTGAAGATGCTCTTCTACTGGATCCCGCGGCGGTTAGACTGCGCTACCTGGAAGTTTTGAAAAGCTTTCAAGACCAACTCAAGGAAGGTTTCCGCAAGCATCAAGTGGACTATCTCTGCCTGCCCACGGATGAATCCCACTCGGCAGCTTTGCGGAGTTACTTGGCACTTAGAATGAGATGAGGAATGACAAATCTCCCAACCGAATGACTCAAGAAACTCGAAGCTCGAACTGCCCTTGCTGGAAGCCCTGTGAGGCGATGCTCTCTGGTTCCCGCCTGGCATTCTCAGCCTCCGTTCGTTTTCCATCGATCAGTCAGATTCTCTCATGACGTTTCTCAACGCCATTCTCCTCGCAGGCGGCGCGGCTTTTCTCGTGCCGCTGCTGATTCATCTGCTGAACAAACGGCGGGTGCAGACGGTGCGCTGGGGAGCCATGCATTTGCTCCAGGAAGTCATCCGCCAACGGAAGCGGAAGCTGAACATCGAACAGTGGCTTCTGCTCGCGGTGCGCATTGCCATTCCCATCGTGCTGGCACTTTGCTTGGCGCGGCCTGTGTTGACAGCCTTGCGATCCTTTGGGTTAGGCAAAACCTCGTTGGTGATGCTGCTGGACGATTCGTTTTCGATGCGAGCTCCCTCCGCGGGTGGTTCGCCTGCCGAGCGTGCTCGAGTGGATGTGGGGCAGATGCTTGAGGCACAACCGAAGGGATCGGATGCGCAGATTGTGCTCGCAGGTGGCAACTCACGGCGGTTGTTGGATCAATCCACCAGCGCTCTCGACGTCATCCCCAAACAACTCGCCGAGACCGCCAATCAGGCGGGTCCTGTGAAGGTCAATGACGCCTTGCAAACCGCCGCAGCCTCGCTTTCCAAAGCCACCAGTGGGGCGCGTGAATTGGCCATCGTTTCTGATTTCCAGGCCAGTGATTGGCAGAGTGTGGCCGATGGTGCGCCTTTGCCAGCCCTCGAGGCGCTGCTCAAACAGGAGCCCAAACCGCAGGTAACCTTCTATCGACTTGCCAGTGATCTGACGGAGAATCTCAGCATCGCCAGTGCGGATTTATCAGCCCTCGTAGTTGCTCAAGAACAGCCAATTGGTCTGCGAGTGCGCATCCAAAATCATGGCAAGCGGCCCTGGCAGGATGTGGCGGTTCATTTGGAAGCCGATGGCGCACGGTTGCGGACCTCGCGGGTGAGTCTGCCGCCAGAAGGTGAGGCGGTGATCGCCTTCACGCATGCCTTTGACAAAGTGGGAGATCATTCTTTGGCGGTGCGTTTGGAGGGCGATAGTTTCCCAGATGACAATGCTTTTTATTCCGTGGTGCAGGTGCGCAATCAACTGAATGTGCTGCTGGTCGATGGTGATCCGAGCACAGAGCCATTGGCGGGCGCGGCTGACTTCTTGGAGTTGGCACTGACGCCCTATCAATCAGCCAGTGCTTCACTCAAAGACCTGATCCGCACCACCAAAGTGGACGCCCGACGGCTGCGCGAGACCGACTACAAAGGCATGGAGGTCATCGTGCTGGCGGATGTGGATCGTCTTCAGGGAAATCGTCTCAATGAGCTTGATAAGTTCGTTAAAGCAGGCGGTGGTTTGATCGTGTTTGCGGGTCCTCACTGTGATTTGGATTGGTATAACCGGGATTTCTTTCGCAAGGGGGAAGGGATGCTGCCTACGGGTTTCAAGGGCTTGCAACGTGCCACCAGCACGGCTTCCCCAGCTCGCATTCTCCAGCAGCGACTCACCCATCCAGCCACTGTTTATTTCAACGATGCTCGTGGTGGTAGGCTGCAAGACGCTGAGTTTCTCTCTTGGTTAGACTTCGAACCGAGCAATCAGGCCAAGCCGATCCTGCAACTTGATCGAGGCTCCCCGCTCTTTCTGGAGAAGGCCTACGACCGAGGGCGTGTGATTGTCTCAGCGACCACCGCAGATGCCGAATGGTCGAACCTGCCACTGCAGCCCTTCTTTGTGCCGCTCATGCAGCGACTGGTGACTTATCTGGCCACGCAGAGCACCATCAGCGCTTGGGATCAGGTGGGTGAACCTTTGCGCATGGTGTTTCCCAAGGAACGGGCAGGGGTGGAATACACGCTGCGTGATCCGACGGGCCAGACTCAGACGCTCCTGGTCAAAGCAGAGGGGGATCAAGCGCTGCTGGAGTCCAAAGCTATCTCTGTCCCGGGCATCTACAAGCTGACGCAAGGCAATGAAACACGCTTGCTGGCTTACAATCTCGATCCTGCGGAGTCCAATCTCACGCCCCTGGCGGCTGATAAAATCCAAGCCCTTGCCGAGCGTCATCAGGCCGCGTTTGTGGAATCTTTTGATGGCTGGCAAAAGCTGGATCGCACACGTCGCCATGGCAGTGAGCTTTGGCAGCCCTTTTTGTTAGGCCTGCTAGCGCTGCTGTTTTTTGAAGTGTTGCTTCAGCAGCGCATCGCCAAGGGTTGATCGCTTTTATTTGCGACGCTCCAGCACGACGCGAAAACCAATGGTTGGCCGTTTGGTGTCAGGGGGAGTCGGGGTGCGGGCAGAAGATAGGAGCTCGTCAGGATTGGCGCTGCGCCAGTTGCCGCCGCGCACCGTGCCGAGATTCGCCTTGCCTTTCGGATCGGTTTTACCGCTTTCGTAATCCGTGTCCACCCACTCAGAGGCATTGCCTGCCAGAGCCAAGATGCCGCGATCATTGGGCGTGAAACTGCCCACCGGGGCGAGCTGAGCATGTCGGTCGCTGTAACCTGGAATGACGGTTTCGAGATTGGCTTTTCGACTGGCATTCATGTCGGCCAGATTGTCCACATCTGCGGGAGGTGGCCAATCAAAACCCCAAGGATAAATGCCTCGGATCCGGCCATTGCGTTCGGCGGGTGTAGTGCCGCGTTCCAACGGAAGACCCACCGCACGACTCCATTCTTCATCGGTCGGCAGGCGATACATGTCCTTGGCCCCAATGAGACCCGCGTTGCGTTCGCGTTCGGTGAGCCAGGCGCAAAAGGCGCGGGCTTCTTCACGGTCGATGCCCACCACGGGATGCGTGCCGCCTTTGCCATCGACCTCCATGTTGCCCGGACGGCGATGGTTGGTGGCTTTGCAAAACTCCATGTAATCTCGCCGACGTGTTTCCAGCGCTGAGATCATCACCGTGTCTGTGAGTGGCACAAAGCGCATGCCCATGCCATTGGCTTTCCACTCGCGACCAAAGGTCACCGCCTGTCGTGTTTGCATGTCGGCAAAGAGTTCCAATTGTTCTCCTGCACGCACTTCACCTTCCAGGACGACATCGGAAAAACCTTCTTCACGCAGCTCGTATTCGACAGGGCCTGAGCGAACTCGCGGCAGTTCCAGCGGCGTGTAGCCGAGAAACTCATCGCGCTGAAAGACACGCACTTTCTCAGGGGTCGTGCGCACCACGATGCTGCCATAAGTCTGGCGCTCCACGCGCAGATAAAAAGCCTGCCAATCGCGTGAATCACCCGTAGAGGGCGTATCGGAATCCCGTTCATCGGGCATGTCATCCGCACCGGTGATGGGCGTATCGACATAAAAGAAGGGCTCCACTTCGTAGTGATGTTCTTGGCTGAGGAAACCTGCCGCGCGGTCCGTGTCCGTCATCCAGTAGCGAAAAGCCTCCGCATCACCAATCGGCACAACGATGAAATACGAGGCATCTTTGGCGGCAGAAGCGCGGACCACTTTGCCCTCAAATGACCGGCCCGTGGATTCGAGGAAACGTTTGAAGTATTTGATCTCGGTGGGGGCGATGCTGATGTGGCCTCCCGGGGCAGGTTTGAACGGAATGCCCAGACTGTTCACCCAGCGTTCACCGGGTTGAGGCAGACGCGTGGCTTCGAGTTTCAAATCGTAAACAGCCGGCTGGCTGCGACTGGCGCGATGCTCAATCTCCAACTGCTTGTGACCCGGCAATCGCAGTTGATACAGGATGGGCACGCCTTCTTCAGGATTCAGGGCGAGCGGGGTGACACCGAGATGATCCTCCCCCGAAAAGACATCGGCACCTGGGGGTTCCGTTTTGATGTTCAGCAGCGGGGTGCCTTTTTGCACAGCCAAGATGCCGCCCGTCTCACGCTGAGCCAGCCACATGCCAAAGCCGACGGCCAGGGTCAGGGTGACTGCAGCTGAGGCCGCCCAATACCAGACCAGCCGCCGCGAGGGCAGGGGTTGACCTCGCAGGTCCAGAGACATCTCGTAGGCGCTGTTGTAGCGGTCTTTGGCCTTGGGCGCACAGGCGGTGCAGATCACGCGATGAAGGCGCTGCCAGACATCCAGTTTATCGCCCGACTCGGAGCAGGACGGGATGTCAGGGAAATCCAGCCGATCCTTTCCTGTGCTGGCTTCATAAAGCACCATGCCTAACGAAAAGATGTCGGATTCCGGTGAGCCCGGGCCTTCTGGAGCGACAAAGCCCTCGGTGCCGACAAAGCTGCGCTGTCCCATGAGCGCCACAAGACCGATGTCCGCGAGGCGGCACTGGCCATCGATGAAGATCAAGTTGGAGGGTTTGACGTCCCGGTGGATCAGCTTGTTTTCGTGCAGGTAATGCAGGCCCTCGGCGACACTGGAACCCAGCTTCAGACACTTTTCGGCGGTGACACGTTTTTCACGTCGCATTTGGAGCCCCAGCGTGTGTGGCATGTAGGTAGCAGCCTGGATGTCGCGGCCCGTGCTCACATCATCGGCCAGCTCCATCACATAATAATAGAAACCTTGCTCATCACTGCGGCCCACTTGGAGAATGGGGACCAACCCTGCGTGCTTGCGGGAAATAGGCTCGTAACGTTTGATTGCCTCGAACTCGCGCTCAAAGGAGTCCACATGATCGTAATCCTCCCGCCAGACCACCTTCACCGCGCGGAGGGCACCCGTGACACTGCGCGCCATCCACACCTCGCCATAAGCACCACGGCCGATCATGCGGATCGTCTCATGGTCGCGGATCTCTGGGGGCGTGCGTTCTTGGGCTGACATTCAGACCTGATGCTAGCCTGAGCGAGGGAGGGATGCACAGCAGAAAAAGTGGTGGGCGGGAAAACGGAGCCTTTTTCTTTAAAGGCTCGGCCTTGGGTTGGAAAGTCGCTTTCAGGCCCTGCGGTGTTGATTTGGCAGTCGCGTTTGCTTGTCACTGGCGGCTGTCTCGCGATGATTCGTCGCCATGCTGCCTGACCCTGAATCCCCCCTCGTGACCCTGCCACCTCTGATCGTGAATGCTGAGGACGAACATTACATGCGTGAGGCCCTGCGCATGGCGCGGAAAGCAGGGCGCCAGGATGAAGTGCCGATTGGCGCGGTGATTGTGCATCATGGGCAGGTCATCGCGCGTGCTTGGAATCAGGTCGAGACTCTGAAAGATGCCACAGCTCATGCAGAGGTCTTGGCGCTGACGCAGGCAGAGATTGCCATGGAAGATTGGCGGCTCACGGATTGTGATCTCTACGTGACCAAAGAACCCTGCCCAATGTGTGCGGGGGCTATTGTTCATTGTCGCATTCGGCGGGTGATCTTCGGCTGCCCGGACGTCAAAGGCGGTGCTGCAGGTGGGTTTTGGAATCTGCTGCAAGCTCCGAATCTTAACCATCAGTGTGAGATCACCTCCGGCGTGCTCGGAGATGAGAGCGTGACGATTCTGAAGGACTTCTTCGCCGAAGCCAGACGTCGCAAATCACAGGGGCTTCTACATACCAAAGGGATCGGCGGGCAGCCCTCCGTGTTTGATGGCCCGTAGTCGCGTTGCCTCTAGCGCGTGGCTTTGGCCAAACAGGCGCGCTCTTCTGGCAGCATCTTGGCTTTGGGGTCGATCTCATTGACCACCGATCGCGCCGCTTGTTCGGCATTGGTGGTGCCGCTGTCGCGGGCGATGGCGGCGAAGACGGCGCGTTGTCCTGGCGAGAGTTCCCTCAACTCCATGTTTTGCAGGAATCCGGTGGCCGTCGCACTGTCCATCATTCGCCAGTTGCCCAAAGCGACCATGAGGCGGCGTGTGTGATCGGCAGGTTGAAGCTCCACGAGACGGCGCGCTTCGGAAAGGGAGAGTTCCACTTGCCGACCCGTCAGCAGATTCACATACAGAAAGCTCTCCAGATACAGCGGATCATCGGGCCAGCGGCGCACGGCCTCTGTGGCTGCGGTGAGCATGGAGTCTGTGTTCTCATTGAGCTCAGAGGTGCGCAGAAGTCCCTGGTAAGCTTGGCGATCTGTGCGAGGGTTTTTGGTGGCGCTTTGGTAAGCTTCTTGGGCGATGTCGAAGTGCCCTCGTGCCTCGGCGTATTCGGCGATCTTGATGGACAGCTCCCCGCGGCGTTCCAGTTCCGCGGCACTCTTGGCACTGGTCAGAGCCTTGCGAACTTCAGCGGCGGGTTTGCGCATGACAAAGGCGAGGTGGGCTTTGTAAAAAGCACGCACGCTTTGATTCAGGATGGCCTCAACTTTGGCGTCTGAAACCAGTCGCTCCAGATCGTCGAATCGTTGCAGCATGGTCAGTGCGGTGAGGTAGTTCTCCAGCAGAGGTTGATAACTCTTTGCCTGTTCCTCCGGCACCAGGGTGAGCACTTGTAGAAACTCTTTTTGTTCGACCAACCAGCGCACCAGCGGCACCAGGGCTTCGCGTTCCTTGCCCTGCGAATGGTCAATGGCTTCTTGAATGAGGCTGCTTCGGCGGTTCGGTTCCAGTTGAAGTTGTCGCTTCAAGGCAGCGACGAAGTGCCAGCCATCCGCAAGGGGATGTTCGCGCAAGCGTTTCACAAGGTTGGAGGATTCATCAAGGGGCAGGCTTTCAAAGCCATCCAGAATCTCCAGCGCTTGCAGGCCGTTCTTGTCATCGACTTTCGCCAGTCGCCAGGCCATGCGCATGCCCTCGGCGCGCTCCGTGAGTGACTCCGAATCCAACTGCACTTTGGCCAATCGCAGCTGGTGATCGGTGTCTTCAGGATGCTTTTCAGCATAGGCCTTCAGGGACTTGAGCAGGCGCTCGTTCTTTTGTTGGTCGCCCCAGACATCCTGCGCCAGTTTCATCAGGGCTCCATCGGCAGGTGTGTCTTCCAAGATGTCTTCCAAGATTTCCGCCGCTTCTTGAGAGCGGTTTAGATTCATAAGCGCTCTCACACGCGTCTGTTTGTCCTTCGGTGTGGTCGCACCTTTTTGATCGAGTCGATCGAGGAAATACAGGGCCTCGGTTCGCTTCATCAGTGTCAGGTATTCCGTGTTCAGGCGGATGGCATTGATGTTGTCCGGGGCGATGCTGACCGCTTGTTGAGCTTTCATCACGGCATTAACTGCCTGCCCATCTTCGGCCATCTGACGGGACTCTTCCACCAGTCGGTCTGCCTGCCAGCCCTGATACTGATCATGCAAAGGCCGTGCGTAAATAAAGCCAAGCACAATGATCGTCAGGCACACGACGGTGACGGAAGCGGCGGCGATCCAGCGGGACGCGGTGGATTGGCGATCCCGGTGCGCTTGAGTGGGGGGCACGAGCCAATGCCACACCGCAATGAAGGGGCGGAACAGGATGAAGGGCTTCGGCTGTCCGGCTTGATTCGGATCAATCGTCTGGTTGGTGAGCACGTCTGGGGGCGGTTGGGGGAGCGGATCAAGATAACGAATCCGCTCGCGCTCGTCACGGTTTAAATCGCAAATCCACAGCCGATTCTCAGCCTTCGATCAGCGCGCCTTCTTTGAGCAAAAGACGGCGGTCACCGCGTTTGGCCAGTTGCTGGTCATGGGTCACCACGACGAGTGTCTTGCGCGACTCCTCGACCACGCCCATCAGCATGTCCATGACGCCTGTCCCGGTGCTGGCATCCAGATTGCCTGTGGGTTCATCGGCGTAAAGGATGCCCGGGTCATTGATCAGAGCGCGGGCGATCGCCACACGCTGCTGCTCGCCGCCGGAGAGTTCGGTGGGCAGGTGATTGAGGCGTGGGGTCAGGCCCACCCGATCCAGCAACTCGCGCGCCCGTGTTTCAGCATTTCTTCCACCGATCATGGCAGGCAGCATCACGTTTTCCAGGGCGGTCAGCTCTGGCAGCAGGAAGTAGTGCTGAAAAACAAAACCCATGGTGCGATTGCGTGCCAGAGCGCGGGCTTTCGCGGGGCCTTGATAGAGAGACTGGCCCTGCACCAGCACGTCTCCCTGCGTGGGTTTTTCGAGTCCGCCCAGCACGTAGAGCAGCGTGGTTTTGCCTGCGCCCGATTGCCCACAGAGAAAGACGCGTTCACCGGCTGCCACTTCGACATTCACCCCTTTTAAAACCGGCAGATCATGGCCGCCGAGGTGATAGGTGCGGTGCACGTCTTGAGCAATGAGGGGAGCAGCAGGCATGGCAGGTGGGGGAAGGGGACTCGGAAAGCTATGGGTTTACTTTTTCAGGGCATCCAACGTCATGCGGCCTAGGGCCAGGGAGCCGAGCAATCCCGAACGGGCACCCAGACCGGGCGAGGTGAGGTAGGAATCGATGTCGTGCCCCAGCTCAGGCACCAGCAGATAACCATTCATCTGCTGCATCAGCTTGCCACGAATCAGTGGGATCAGATGCGGCTGCTCCATCACACCACCGCCCAGGATGATGCGCTTCGGGCACAAACTCAGCGTCAGATTCATGAGCGCATGACCCATCACATCCGCGATCTCTTCCCAGGCAGGATGTTCCGGCGGCAGGGCATCTGCCTTGACTCCCCAGCGTTTGGCGATGGAGGTGCCACTCACGTAACCCTCGACACAGCTTTTATGAAAGGGGCATTGGCACTCGCGCTGAATCGCCAGACTGTTCTGGGGCGGAGGCACGATCAGATGGCCGATCTCCGGGTGCATCACGCCGTGCAGGAGTTGGCCGTGGATTAAAACCCCGCCGCCCACGCCGGTGCCCACCGTGATGTAAACCAGCGGATCTTTGCCCTGGCCTGCGCCCCAGAGATACTCGGCCAGTACCGCTGCATTCACATCCGTGTCAAAACCGACCGGCACTTTGAATCGATTTTTGAAAAACCGCACCACGTCTGTGTGCTGCCAATACGGCTTCGGGGTCGTGGTAATGAATCCGTAGCTCTCACTGTCTGGATTCAAATCCACGGGTCCAAAACTGCCGATGCCGATTGCTGCAAAGGGGCCATGGGTGGTCTTCGCTTTGGAAAGCCAGCGGCTCACCGCTTCCAGAGTCTCTTCCGGCGTCGTCGTCGGGATGCGACCTGTTTCCAGGATGTCATGCGGTCCCGTGCCGATGCCGCACACGACTTTGGTGCCACCCATTTCGATGGCGGCGATCAGCGGTTGGTTTTGGCTCATGCGGGGCGGACTGCTGCCGAGTCACGGATGCCCAGGCTCGCGTAGATCTCGCGTGTGGCTTGGGATTTGTTGAGGGTGTAAAAGTGGATGCCATCCACCCCATTTTCCAGAAGATCGCGGCACTGCTCTGTGGCGTAGTGGACCCCCACTCGCTGCACCGCCTCTTCATCCGCACCGCAGCGCTGGATCGCGCGCAGCAGCTTCGCCGGGTAACGCGCTCCTGCGGCCAGTTCTGCCATGCGGCGCATGCCACTCGCACTCGTGATCGGCATGATGCCTGCGATGATTGGAATCTGAATCCCTGCCAGACGACAGCGGTCGCGGAAGTCGAGGAAATCATGGTTGTCGAAGAACAGCTGCGTGCAGATGTAGTCTGCTCCCGCGTCCACCTTTGCCTTCAGGTGCTCCATTTCTAACACACGATTCGGCGTGGTCGGATGCCCCTCAGGGAAACCAGCCACACCGATGCCAAATCCGCGCGAGTCAGGATGCGTGCCGCTGTCATTGAACTTGCGAATGAAGCGCACCAGATCCGCCGCTTGTTGAAAGGCATCTTTCTTCCGGTCATAACCTTCCAGATTGCGCGGCGGGTCTCCACCCAGGGCCAAGATATTGCTCACACCAGCTTCCGCGTAGCGCTCCAGGATGGAGGCGATATCCGCCTCGCTGTGGCACACGCAGGTCAGATGCGGCACTGGGTCCAGCGTGGTCGTCTTTTTGATCCGCACCACCAGGTCATGCGTCAGTTCGCGGGTCGATCCACCCGCCCCGTACGTCACGCTGACAAACGAAGGCTTGTAGGCCTCCAGTTCGCCGATGGTTTGATAGAGCGCCTCCGAGGATTCGGCTGTCTTGGGCGGAAAGAATTCAAAGGACAGCGTGGGGCGCTGGTGGGCGAGGATATCGGCGATGTGCATCAGTCGGTGAGAGGTCACTCACTCAACGCGGAACTGGCCCCTGGGCAAGTCATAGATGGTCAGGCCGTGCATCAAGTCATCTTTCCATCACCGCACTGAGAGTATCCCTCCAGCTCCTTCGTTCGTAAATCCGCCCACCCATGAAATTCCTCGCCACCCTCCTCGTCATGACCAGCCTCAGCCTCAGCGCCGCCGATCTCTCCAGCATCCCTTTAAAAACCATCGACGGCAAAGAAGCCAGCCTCAAAGACTACGCCGGAAAGGCCGTGCTCATCGTCAATGTCGCCTCTGAATGCGGTTACACCAGCCAGTATGCGGGCCTCCAGGCTCTGCATGACAAGTATGCCGAGGCCGGTTTCAGCGTCTTGGGTTTTCCTTGCAACGACTTCGGTGGTCAAGAGCCCGGCTCCGAGGCTGAGATCAAAAACTTCTGCACCTCTCGCTTCAAGGTGACCTTTCCCATGTTCTCCAAGGTCAGCCTGAAAGGAGCTGACAAACACCCCCTGTTTGCCGAACTCACCAGCTCGGGTGAAGTGCAGTGGAACTTTGAAAAATTCCTCATCGGTAAGGATGGCAAACTCATCGCCCGCTACGACTCCGGTGCTGAGCCTGAAGGCGGCGAGATCGAAGACGCGGTAAAGAAAGCGCTGGGTAAATAAAGGCTACGCTTCCACCTTCGCAGCTTCTGTGCTCTCCAATTGAGCGGGTCAACTGACCCGCTCTTCTTTTGCCCTCGCATCCTTGGCAGGTCTCCAGCTCCAGTGTTGGGCGTGGTGGGGCTCGCTCGGCCTGCGAAAGCTCCAGAGGACTGGAGCACTCCAGGACGCTGTCGCGCGATTTCGGGCGGGATCGGCAATGGGCGCGGCAGCGTTTTGGAGTGCGCTGGGCCTCCAGCGCTTTGGGGGGAGAAGGTGGAGAGGTCTGTGAGGGCGCTTGAGCGATGGGTGTCGTTCGGCCTGCGAAAGCTCCAGGACGCTGCCTCTGTCTCCGCTTCTTTGCAGTTTATCACCTTCTCTTTAAGCCGATCCTTTAGCTTGGAGAAATGCCCTCATCGAGATGCGTCCGCCGCGTGGTTAAAGGACGTTTGGTGCAAGATGCTCAAACACCTTCGCACCTCTCTGGTCCTTCTTGGCTGCACCTCTTCACTGTCGGCCGCTGAACTCATTGACCCCGCCGCTTTCGGCTTCGGTCGCCCCGGTTACATGGTGGATACGACTTGGGTCGGTTCGCAGGATTTCGAGGGCAATTTGACTGGAAGTTTCGACACCTTCGAACTGCGCACCATCATCCCCGTCTGGAGCACCAAAGTCGGCGAGGGCGGACGTCTCAGCATGTCTCTGGGCTACAACTGGACTCAGTTGGAATTCGCCGCTGGTGCGCGCTACGATCTCTACACCTTGGAAGCGCAGATCGGTTACTTTTGGAATTCTCCCACGAGTGACTGGTGGGGACTTGGTTTCGTGACCCCCGGTCTGGCCTCCGACTTCAATGGCCTCTCCGGCGATGATTTCCAAATCTCTGCCCTGGGCCTGATTGGATATGAGTTTACGGAGACCTTCACGCTCGCGGGCGGTGTCTTCGCCAATTATGCCAACCAAGACGGCATGGTGCTGCCAGCCCTGGGTTTCATCTGGCAACCTGGTGCCTGGACTGTCCAAGTTACCCCGCCTTTCATGGTGGTCGGTTACACGCTCACCGACGACGTCACCGTCAGCCTCAGTCTCTATCCAAGTGGAGGCTCCTGGGATCTCGACGACCCGAATCAACAGAACACCCTCAAAGTCTCCGGTTGGCAGAGCGCTGCCTCGGTGATCTGGAAGGCCACGGATAAGCTCACCGTCTCCGTCCGTGCCGGGATGAACTTCGGTGGCGAACTGGAATTCCGCGACAACGCCGAGCGTGTGATCGTCGATGAAAACCTCGACCCCGCCCCCTTCGGTGCCCTGAACGTGCGCTGGGAGTTTTAGTTCTCCTCTCTGTAGCATAGGCTTTCCAGCCTGCGTTTTCCGTTTCCTAGCTATCGAAAAGTCGAGACGCCGAGGCAACGCGGCAGCGTCCTGGAGTGCTCCAGTCCTCTGGAGCTTTTGCAGGCCAAGAGACGCCATTAGCAAGCGGGCCTTCGCAAGCCGAGAGACCCTCGAAGGCGCTGGTGGCCTCACGCGCTCCAGAACTCAATCGCGTCCCTGCCTGTCGAGAAGACGAAGGAATGCCGCAGCGTCGGCAAGCGCAGTGACAACACCGGTTAGCGCAGTCCCTGCACCAGTAATCTCAGTTGCAGCGCTTGGAAGCGCAGTCACAGCACTTGGGAGCGCAGTTGCAGCGCTTGGAAGCGCAGTCGTAGAGCTTGGAAGCGCATCCATAGCGACACAAAGCGCAGTCGCGGCGCTTGGAAGCGCAGCCGCAGAACTTGCAAGCGCAGTCACGGCGCTTGCAAGCGGAGTTGTAGCGCTTGGAAGCGCAGTCGCAGAGCTTCTCAGGCCTGCCCCAGCATCGTATCGCTTTTTCCTTGGGACAAGGCCTGGAAATCCTCAGACTCGAAGGCCATGAGCTGTCGGTGGAATAGGCGTTTCTGAGGCTTTCCGGTCGGCGAATGCGGGGGCGAGAGGTTCATACGCTCTGAATCCCGCTCTCCAACTTTTCTGTCGATTTCTTCTTCGCCTCTAAAGTGGTGCAGTGCTCATGTTCGATCTCGTGAACAGGGGCGGCGTTTCGAATCAGCGCGCATGACGCTACGCGGCGGCGTCACTTCTTGGAGATTCGCTGAGCCCAAGTTGAACGGGGGACCATGACTTCGGTGCGGTGAAAAGTTGCATGTGATTCACAGCGATTCGTTCCTTGCACCACGTTTTTTGCACGGATAAGGGAGGCGGGCTCGTCATGGTAAACACTGGAGGAGGCCCCTTCGTTGCACCTTGGTTTCTTCTCGGATTCATCTCGCCTTTTGATCGCATGATTGATTTCACCTTCGCTGACTTGAGCCTGGAATCGCATGGCCGGAGTCAGCAGATCTCTCAACCTACAGTCTTGAGCTTCCGGGCAGGACTCCAGGCGTAAATGTGTTTTTAGTCATGAGCGATCTCGCGCCTTCTCCCAACTCCATTTTCCCGCAGACGCGGTGGACGTTGGTCTTGCGGGCCAGGGCTGATGAGAAGGATGATGCAGCGCTGAGTGCACTGGGTGAACTCTTGCGGGCTTACTGGCAGCCGCTGTATGTCTTTGCGCGCCAGAGCGGTGTCGCGGCAGCGGATGCGGAGGATGCGGTGCAGAGTTTTTGTCATTCGTTGATTCATCGTGAATCCCTGCGCACGGCGGATCGCGATCGTGGGCGGTTGCGCTCCTTTCTGCTATCAGGTTTCCAGAATCATCTTCGCTCCTTGCATCGGGATCAGCAGCGGCAGAAACGCCAGGGAGCGGCCGAAATGATGTCTCTGGAGGACGCTGAGGCTCTGTTGGAGCTGAATGGGCTGGCGTCGGAATCTCCTGACCGTGCTTTTGAGAAGCGCTGGGCCTACACGCTGCTGGAGCGTGTGCTGCAGCGGTTGCGGGCTGAGTATGCGGAGCGTGGCCAAGAGCAGGTCTTCGCCCTGCTGGAGCCGACCCTGGTCTGGAATGGATCGGAGATGGGCTATGAGGTGCTGGCTGACAAGCTGGGGCTGACGAGCAACACCGTGGCGCAGAAGGTCAAGCGGCTGCGCCTGCGCTACCGGGCGCTGCTGGAGTTGGAAATCGGCGACACGGTCGATTCTCCCGAGTCGATCGCTGAGGAGCGGGATTACCTGATCCGTGTTTTGTCCGGCAGTTGACGTCACAATCCACCCCAGATGGTCTAGCTTCTCTGGATGTTCTCAAAATCACTCCCTTCAGGATCGTAACCAAGCCGCATGTCTCAGTCTTTGATTCAGTGTCCGACTTGCCAGACGTCTTATCATCCGTCGAGAGTTCCGGGGGGGCTTTGTCCGCGTTGCCTGATGATGGGGGGCGTGGAGGAGATTTCGACCGTGTCTGCTCAACATGTGGACGCTTGGGTGCCGCTGACGATCCAGGAACTCCAAGCGCTGCTTGAGGGTTACGATATTCTAGAATTGATCGGACGCGGAGGCATGGGGGCGGTTTACAAAGCCCGCCAGCCGGTTCTGGATCGGCTGGTGGCGATTAAAATCCTGCCGGTTTTGCGCGATGACATGGGCGTGGGGTTTGTGGATCGATTTAAAAATGAAGCGCGGCTCATGGCGCGGATGAACCACCCGGGAATCGTGCATGTGTATGAGTTCGGGGAGTTGGCAGGCGGTCTGTGTTTCTTGGTCATGGAGTTTGTCGATGGCACAGACGTGGCCCAGTTATTAAAAAAGCAGGGCCGTTTGCCACCGGCGCAGGCGGCGAGCATCACGGCGGATGTCTGTGCTGCGCTCGAGTATGCTCATGAGGCCGGAGTGGTGCATCGTGACATCAAACCCGCGAACATTTTGGTCTCCGAAAAAGGCCAGGTGAAGGTGGCCGACTTCGGCCTTGCCAAACATCGTGACCCTGATCAAGGCAGTGTCACCGGCACAGGGCTGACCCTGGGCACACCCGACTTCGCGGCACCAGAGAGCCTGATCTCAGGCACGTTGGTGGATCACCGCGCGGATCTGTATGCGGTCGGTGTCATGCTTTACAACATGCTCACCGGAGAAATGCCCCGCGGTGTGTTTCAGCCGGTCAGTCGTCAGGTAAAGGTACACACCTTTTTTGATGACGTCATCCGCAGGGCGATGAATGCCGATCGTGAGAAGCGCTATCAGACCGCCGCTGCGATGAAGCAGGAGGTGCTGCGCGCGGCGAAGCCGATTCCTTCGGCCTTTCTTCGTTGGGGAGGAGTGCTTGCAGCTGCGGCGCTGCTCCTGCTGACGGGGTTCTCACTGCGTCCGGTGTTGCTGCCACATGAGGCTGTGCTGACGGAGCGGCAGAAGGTGGAGCGAGTGGCCGAGTGGGTGTTTTCTAAAGGCGGCCGCCTCATAGTGCGTAGAGGCACGGACCTGATCACGGCCACGACGAGCGCGGAACTGCCACGCGGGCCACTGGTGATCGAGCGCCTGCTTTTCACCAGCATCAAGGAGCCGAATCTGACGATCACGGATGCGGAACTGGCGCTGTGGCTACCGCTGGTGCCGGAACTGCTGCAGTTCACCGTGGAGGATTCGCCGAAGCTGCTGCGAAACGTGGGGGAACGCGGTTTGATGGAGCTTGGCCGTCTTTTGAAGCTGGAGCGCCTCAGCCTGGAGCATGCGCCGCTGACGGATGATCTGCTGTTTTACCTGGCTCCCTTCACTCAGTTGAAAAAGCTGAATGTGTCGAACACACGCATCAATGGCACCGGCTTCGCTCACCTGCGGCGGAACTTCGTCTGGCTGGAAGTCTTTGGCTGTCCCATCAACGAGGCGGGCTGGAGTGAGATCCGCGAGTTTAAGCGCCTGCAAGGCGTGAAAATGAGTCCCGGCGTAGCCCCCAGCCTGCCGAGAGATGAGGATGGCTATGTTTGCCTGCCCCATCTGAAGGAGTTTTTGTGGCCGGAAAAGGCCCCGTAAGTTTTTTTCCACCCCTTTGTCATAATCGCGGCAAGAGGGAGAAGAAGGGGGCGCATGCTCTCTTTCTCCCTTTCTGTTCTCCGGCATTTCTGGCTCCGTTGGGCTGTTTTTTTCGTCTTGCTCGCGGCGCTGCCTGCTGCGCAGGCGACACCTGCCATTACGCTTGAGCAGCCCGCAGGTGTCCGGGTGCCTTCGCTCCGACTGATGCCCTGGGGTCCGAACGTGGATGGATCCACGCTGGCCCCAACGGAAGCTCTGACAGGAGTGAAGGCCACTGCGGTAGGTGGTAACTTTTCAGTCGCGCTCAAACTGGATGGAAGTGTCTTGGCATGGGGAAGATGGGATTTTGGGCAAACAGCGGTGTCGGCCGCTGCACTCTCGGGTGTGCGCGCCATCTCAGCAGGAAGGACTCATTCGTTGGCGGTGAAAGTCGATGACACAGTGGTCACCTGGGGACAAAATGTATCGGACGTGCTAATCATCCCGCCGCAGGCACAGTCAGGCGTGAGAGCGGTGGGAGCAGGGACCTATTTTTCCGTGGCTTTGAAGAATGACGGCAGCGTCGTGGCTTGGGGGGAGGGCGCTTCAGGTGCTACTGCGGTGCCGTTGGCGGCACAATCTGGGGTGCAGGCCATTTCCGTGGGCGGCTTGCATGTGCTCGCACTGAAAGATAATGGCAGCGTCGTGGCTTGGGGGCAAAACGTCGATGGGCAATTGAATGTGCCTTTGGCCGCTCTCTCGGGCGTAGTCGCGGTGTCTGCTGGAGGTGGGCACAGTTTGGCTCTGAAGTCAGATGGCAGTGTCATTGCCTGGGGTTCAAATAGTCACGGTCAGATCAACGTTCCGGAGGGGGCTCTGTCCGACGTGCATGCCATCGCCGCAGGAAGCGGACACAGTGTGGCTTTGAAAAACGATGGGACGACGCTTGCCTGGGGCAATGGAACATTTGGGAATACCACGATCCCTACAGGCACGACGAGCGGCATTTTCATCGACGCTGATACTCACAACCTCGCCGTGCTGGCCGATCCGATCCTTTTTGGCAACCAACGGCCCGGCACAACAGGGACCATGCAAGTTTTCAACATTCGGAACACAGGCACGACTCCATTGAACCTCGGCAGCATCGCCGTGAAAGGACTGCATGGTACTGACTTCGTGGTCAATACCGTCAACATGCTGACCAGCCTGCCGGCAGGAGGTTCCACGACCTTCAGCATTACCTTTCAGCCGACAGCAATGGGCAATCGTCAAGCCATTCTCCATGTGCCGAGCAATGATCCCGGACAATCGGTCATCCATCAGCCCCTGAATGGCATGGGAACAGGCATCGAGGTGACTTCTATTTCTCCTGAAATTGGCAGTGCAAATGGTGGCACACCGGTGACGATCTCTGGCGCTGGCTTTACAGGGGCTACGGCGGTGACCTTTGGCGAAATCGCGGCAACTAATGTGAATGTTGTGAACGACACGACCATCACGGCCACGACACCGGCTCATGCCGTCGGAACATCCAGTGTGCAGGTTGTAACGCCATATGGGACGACAGGTGCCAACACACTTTACACTTTCCAAGGTGCCCAGATTCAAGTGCTGGGAAATGGCAGTTATATTTATGATGGAGACATTGCTCCATCACTGACGGATCACACAGATTTCGGTCCTGCTGCGGTGACCGGTGGTCAAGTGGTGCGCACTTTTACAATCGCCAACATTGGCTATCAGCCGCTCAACCTCACGGGCAGCCCTCTTGTCGCAGTCAGTGGTGATCATGCGGCAGAATTCACCGTCAGTAGTGCCCCAGCATCTTCCGTTGCCGTCTCCTCCAGCACGACCTTTGAGGTAACCTTTGATCCCGCCGCTGCTGGTCTGCGCACCGCCCTGCTGACCATCACTAGCAATGACCCGGACCGCACGCCTTACACCTTCAGCCTCCAGGGAGGAACATCTCTGCCGATCCAGCCCGGTGTGGTGCAATTGGATGCCTCCACATTGCTGCAAGCGAATGGTAGCGCTGTGACGACTTGGGGTGGCCAGACAGCGGCGAATACGCCCATCTTTCAAAGCTTCCGCACTCCGAACGAAGGACCGGCAGTGGACTTTAACAGCACGGACCGCATGGGGAATGATGTGCCCGTGCCTGCATCTTCGGCTCAAGATTGGATTTATGTCGCGGTGATCAAGCCTTCGGCCCGCTCGGGCTACAGCAATCTGGTGGATGAGAGTGCATTCGCAACGCCGATGCTGTGGATTGATGGTTCTTTCCGTTACGAGTTCAATGGGAATGCAGGCACGGAGGTGGCAGCCGGCACGGGGCCTGGCGGATGGGACATCGTGATCGCTGACTCGCGGCTGAATCGATTGTATGTGAACAGCGGCACGGCCTTTGTGAATGGAGGTGCCGCAGTGCCCTACGCTACCGCCAAGTCGTTTGACTTTTTTCACCGAAACGCTGTCGAGACCTATCAGGGACTAGTGGCGGAGATTCGCATTTACAACGACCGCGCGGCTTTTGGTGGGGATGTCTCCCAGCTCTACAACCAGCTTTACGCCAAATGGATTGCTCCTGGCTCGACGACGCCAAGCATCGTGGAAGACACCACCGTGATCCCCATGCAGCCTGCTCCCTTTAACTTGATCATACAGGGCACAGGTTTTGAGATTTATACACCTGCTAACAATGCCATCACTTTTAACAACGGGGCAGTGGGCACGGTTATCGCGGCCATACACAACCGACTCACCGTCACCATGACGACAGCTCCACACTCCCCGGGCGCGCTTACAGCCGTGGTGACAAACTCATACGGCAACAGTGGCGCTCCAGTTCAAGTAGCGGAGGTCGTCATGATGCCAGAAATCGCCGTCGCAGAAAGCAGCGTCAATGTGGCGGACGGTGGCAGCTACAACTTTGGCCAGACACCCGTGGGCACACCAGCGATCAAGACTTTCACCATCACCAACAGCGGCACGGTGGATCTCACGCTTTCGAATTTGACCGTCTCCTCCGGCTTTAGCATCGCACAAAACTTTGGCACCACCACCGTCGCCCCCAATGGCGGCTCCACGACCTTCCGAATCGCCTTGGATGCGACCAGCATCAGCACACCGACTGGCACCCTCAGCTTTGATAGCAATGACAGCGATGAGAGTCCCTATAACTTCACTCTCGTTGGCACGGTGAATCCTCCCGGTGCCGAAATCACACCCGTGACCATCAACGCCGTGTCGAGCGAGTTGGCGGTTTCATTCAATCGTGGGGCCATCCGCGCAGTCGATAACTCCGGCCTCTCGGGGGGACTCCACACCCATGTTGCGGATGCAAACATGTGGCTTACCCATGGCAACTTTCAGTCACCCCATGATTTGCTGCCTGCCCAGATCACCTTTGACCTCGGTGCCGTCTATGATGTCAACTGGCTCCACGTCTGGAATTACAACGAAGCTGGTGCGGCCAATCGTGGTGCCAAGGATGTGACGGTGAGTGTAGCCTCCACTCCAGGAGGCACCTTCACCCCGGTCGGAAATCTGGTGTTTCCCATCGCCACAGGTCTTACGGACTATCCTGGAGCACGGGTGGACTTCACTGCCACCAATGTGCGGCAAGTGCGATTCGAGATCACCACCAATCACGGAAATGCGCAGAGCTTTGCGGGCCTGAGCGAGATCAAATTCTTCGGGGTGCCATCAATAGCGCCTTCAGTGACCAACGTCACCCCATCCACCGGCAGCCCATCTGGCGGCACGAACGTCACGATCACCGGCACCAACTTCACCGGAGCCACGGGCGTGACATTCAATGGCGCGGCTGCGACGAGTGTGACCGTTGTCAATGACACCACGATCACCGCCGTGACGCCTGCTGGCACGGTGGGCAGCGCCAGCGTGCTCGTCACCACACCCAGCGGCACGAATGCGGTGAATTCGGCCTTCACGTATCTTGGGCCGCCTACTGTGACGCTCTCTGCGGGGAATCTGCTGAGCTCGGCTACATCGCTGACGATCACTGGCACCGGATTCAGCACCCGCCCTGGAGAAAACACGGTGATTTTCTCTCCCACCGGCAGTGGCACTGTAACGGGCGCTACAGCGACAAGCCTGACCGTCTCAGGGGTCTCAGGGCTCACTCTCGGGGCACTGAGTGCGGTGGTCACCACCAACGGTCAGAGCAGCGGCGCACCCGTGCAGGTGGCCATGGTGGTCGTTCCACCGCCGGGCTCGCTGGATCCTGCTTTCTCGACCTCCGTCAGCGGTGGCAGCGGCTATGTGTATGCCACGGCAGTGCAGCCAGATGGCAAGATTATCCTTGGCGGCAGATTCACCTCGGTGGGTGGGGCTTCTTACACAGGCCTCGCTCGGGTCAATTCGGACGGCAGCGTGGACACCAGCTTCTCCTGGAGTACGCTTGGCGAAGTCCGCTGCGTGGCTATGCAGGCAGATGGAAAAATCCTGGTTGGGGGCACATTGGCTCAAGTCGGTGGCATCAACGGAGTGAACCACATCAGGCGGCTGAATCCAGATGGTAGCCGTGACACGTCTTTCAATGTTTTTGTCAGCGAAGCGACAAACTTATCGGATGGTGTTGTCTTATGCATAGCCGTGCAGACCGATGGCAAGATTCTGATTGGGGGCAGCTTCGCCGCTATCAATTCCAGTGCACTTGCAGGCGGGAGGCTGAACTTTGTGCGGCTGAATGCGGACGGCAGTCGGGACGCGACCTTCACTGCCACCGGTGCGAATGAAAGGGTCAATAGCATCGCGGTGCAGCCGGATGGCAAGATCTTGCTTGGGGGCCTTTTCAACAACGTCAATGGCACCCCTGGAGTGAACTACTTTACGCGTTTGAATGCGGATGGCAGCCTGGATACGGCCTTCAATACCAGCGGTGGAATCGGCCTGGGTGGCGCGAATGAAAGGGTCAATAGCATTGCGTTGCAGGCAGATGGCAAGATTCTGCTCGGGGGCCAATTTACCAGCGTCAATGGCAGCACTGCGGTGAACTACTTTACGCGATTGAATGCGGATGGCAGCCTGGATACGGCTTTCAATACCAGCGGTGGAATCGGCCTGGGCGGCGCGAATTCCTGGGTCAACAGCATTGCGTTGCAGGCGGATGGCAAGATTCTGCTCGGGGGCCAATTTACCAGCGTCAACGGCATCAACGGTGTGAACCGAATCGCCAGGTTGAATGCGGATGGTAGCCTGGACACGGACTTCAATACTATTGGTGGCATCAGCCTTGGTGGGGCAAATGGCCCTGTTATGGGTGTGTCATTGCAGGTGGATGGCAAGATTCTACTCGGAGGCGAATTCAATGGTTTCAACGGCTCGTCGCGCCGTTTCCCACGCTTGAACAACGAGGCGGCGACTCAGACTCTCACTGCACCGGACACCACGCAGGTGCTCTGGAAACGTGGCGGCGCAGGACCAGAGCTCACGCAGGTCACCTTTGAGCAAAGCTCCGATGGCGGTGCGAGCTACACGGCGCTTGGTGCGGGCACGCGCGTCGGCACCACAGCGAGTTGGCAGCTTACCGGACTCTCCCTACCTGCCAGCGGCCAGCTCCGAGCTCGGGGTCGCAGTGTGGGTGGTTCATTTAACGGCAGCTCCAGCCTGATCGAGCAGGTGGCCAGTTTTGGTGGGATGACCTCACCTGAAATCGCTGTGAGCGGCAATAACGTGGACATTTCCGAGGGTGATCTGACTCCGGCAATCACGGATGACACGAATTTTGGCACTCGAGCAATTTCCAGTGGCACAGTGACGCGCACTTTCACCCTTCACAACAGTGGCACGGGTGTGCTTACCATCAGCAGCATCACTCTGGGCGGGACAAATGCGTCCGAGTTCACCCTGAGTGGCATCACTCTTCCTGCCATCGTGCCTGCCAATGATGGCACGACGACTTTTCAAGTCACCTTTGATCCTAGTGCTGCTGGAGTGCGCACCGCTACGGTGAGCATCGCCAGCGACGACAGTGATGAAAACCCCTTCGACTTCGCCATCCAGGGAACGGGCTTGGCTGCAGAGATCGACATCAGCTATTTGGTGCAAAGCATCGCCAGTGGTGACACGACTCCCAC
>JAIXVB010000191.1 GCA_027483245.1 Verrucomicrobiaceae bacterium
TCACCGTCGTCGTCCGTATCCGTGGTGTTCGGAGTGCCGTCACCATCGGTGTCACTGTCATGGATGTTCAGAATGCCGTCGCCATCCATGTCGGTGTCGGTGCTGTTCGGGATGGTGTCACCGTCGAAGTCCGTCACCGAGCCAGGGCCCGATGGGGTCGTGTCGGTGCCGTCCGGCGTGCCGTCGTTGTCATCGTCGGTGTCCGTGCTGTTCGGGATGCCGTCACCATCAATGTCAGGGTCCACCGCATTAACAATGCCGTCGCCATCCATGTCGGTGTCCGTGCTGTTCGGGATGGTGTCACCGTCAAAGTCCGTCAGCGAGCCAAGGCCCGTTGGCGTCGTGTCAGTGCTGTCCGGCGTGCCATCACCGTCATCGTCCGTATCCGTGGTGTTCGGAGTGCCGTCACCATCGGTGTCACTGTCATGGATGTTCAGAATGCCGTCGCCATCCATGTCGGTGTCCGTGCTGTTCGGGATGGTGTCACCGTCGAAGTCCGTCACCGAGCCAGGGCCCGTTGGGGTCGTGTCGGTGCCGTCTGGCGTGCCGTCGTTGTCGTCATCAGGGTCCGTGCTGTTCGGGATGCCGTCGCCGTCGATGTCAGGGTCGTTCACATTGACCACGCCGTCGCCATCCATGTCGGTGTCTTGATCGTTCGGGATCGTGTCACCATCAATGTCCGTGACGCTGCCAAAGCCCAACGGTGTCGTGTCACTGCCGTCCGGCGTGCCATCATTGTCATCGTCGGTGTCCGTGCTGTTCGGGGTGCCGTCACCCTCAGCGTCGGTATCGCCGCTGTAATTCAGGATGCCATCTCCATCCAGATCGTTGTCCGTGGTGTTTGGGATCGTGTCACCGTCGAAGTCCGTCACCGAGCCAAGACCGGTTGGGGTGGTGTCGCTGCCATCCAGCGTGCCGTCGTTGTCATCGTCAGGATCCGCGCTGTTCGGCAGGCCGTCACCATCCGTGTCGGTGTCATGAATGTTCAGGATGCCATCGTTGTCGAGGTCCGTGTCGGACGCATTCGGGATCGTGTCTCCATCCAGATCAGAGTCCGAGATGTCAGGGACCGTATCTCCATCCAGATCCGCCTGCGCAGTCGCACCGAGTGTATAGATAGAATACGTGTTCGGCACCAGGGCCGAGGTCGTGCGCAGCGTGCCACTCGTGGCCGTGCTGCCGCCATCCACACTGGTGGGCAGTGCCACCCACTGCGTGCCATTCCAGCCCAAGATGCGCAGACGCGCCGCATCGTAGGTGCCGCCCGTGAAGCTGCTCACAAAGGACGACGCATTCCAGCTCAGCACCAAATTCACGCTCAGCGTGCCATTGATGTCCCAGTATTCCACACTGCTCACCGTGCCCACATCCGTGGCCTTCGCCGTCAGCGAGACCGGAACGCCGGTTGGCAGAGCTGCAAAGCTACCCGCTTCAAACGGATGACTTGTCACCCCGGAAGCAGCACTGACGCCAAAGTAGGCGGCTTCGACCGAGCCAGAACCGCTCGTGGACACAAAGCCTGCCGTGCGCAGACGTCCATTGTCCCCGATCGGGAAGGTGAAGCTGTTCGCGCCCGAGGCATAACGGCGGACATAACCATCCACATGCTTCGCATCGGAAGCGCCTGTGTAGGTTGCTGTGGCACTGTAAGACCAGAGACCGTTCGGAGAACTGCGCTCCGTGCCGATCATCGTGCCAGAGGCAAAGTCCTGCGCCCCATCCACGTAGGTCTCCCCACCGCCTGGCACCCAGGTGCCTGCGCCGCTCGCCTCACTGCCGGTTCCAGCGCCCTGCGGCGTCGTATCGGTTCCATCCGGCGTGCCATCCCCGTCGTCATCCGTATCGGTGCTGTTCGGGATACCGTCGCCATCCACATCGCTGTCGTAGGCATTGCTCGAGCCATCGCCGTCTAGGTCCGTGTCGGATCCATTCGGGATGCCGTCACCGTCAAAGTCCGTCGCAGAGCCGATGCCATCCGGGGTGCCATCACTCCCGTTCGCGGTGCCATCGCCATCGCGGTCAGGATCACTCGCATTGGGGAGGCCATCACCATCGATGTCATCGTCAAAGTAATTCACCAGCCCGTCACCATCCACATCGGGGTCGATCTCATTGGCAATGCCGTCCCCATCCAGATCAGGGTCCGCATCATCCGCCAGACCATCGCCGTCCAGATCGGCCGTTGTGATCGCTCCCAGGGTGTAGGCACTGTAGGTATCAGGCACCACCGCCGCCGACGTGCGCACGGAGCCACTCGTCGCCGAGCTGCCCGCCTGCACCGTCGAGGGGATCGCCACCCACTGCGTGCCATTCCAGCCCAGAATGCGCAGGCGCGCTGGGCTGTAGGTGCCCCCGCCCAGGCTAGTCACATCCGAAGCCGCATTCCACGTCAGGGACAAGCGTGCCGCCGTACTGCCATTGATGTCCCAGTATTCCTTGTCACTCACCGTGCTCACCGCCGCGGCCTTACTCCCCAGCGCAAACGGTGCCCCCGTGGGCAGCGCCGCGTAGTTCCCTGCCGCAAAGGTGCGACTGGTCACCGCAGAGCCCGCACTCACGCCGAAATAAGCCGCCGTCACACTGCCACTGCCTGCCGTGGTCTCCATCGCCGCAGGTCGCAGCTTGCCATTGTCCCCGATGGGAAAGGTGAAGCTATTCGCCCCGGAAAAGACCCGGCGCACATAACCATCCACATGATGAGTATCCGAAGCCCCAGAATGCGAGGCTCCCGCAGCAAAGTTCCAAACCCCTTGCGGCGTGGACCGTTCTGCCCCGATCAGGTTGGTAAAGCTGAACGATCCATGGATCGTCGCTCCACCTCCACCCGGGGCCCAGGTATCTCCACGGGCCGAACCCGCCAGACCCACCAGCCCGAGAAGGGCCGTGGTCAGCAGGTTCCGCCACGTGGGCGTGTGTGTGTGTGTGTGTGTTTAGTTTCATGGGAAAGTATTCGGTTTTTCGATCGGTTTAAGTATTTTATTTAAAATATTGGATTCATGGAACATTGAGAGAGGCGCATCAGCCCCTTCTCCTCAGGTCTTGATTCAGTGTTCGGTGATCAGTGTTCGGTATTCAGGCACAAGCATTGAGGTGAATGATTTTTTCTGTGGATTATTGAAGCATATAGCTGATTTTTACTTGGGTTTATTCACGAATTTTAACACCATTTAATCAGGTAATGTGTGCTTTACACACGGATCCTCGACTTAAATTAAATTGGCCTTTTGAGTTTACTCCCATACGGAGAAAGAAGGAGCGCTCACAATCCGTTCAAGGGCCTTTCAGCGAGTGGACCTATTGAGCCATTAAATTTTTTTATTATTCCTTAGGTCAGGCGTCGGTATTATTGAGCCATGTAGATGGAGCCGACACCATATTCGACGACCCATCGATTGGCGTTGACGGCCATGATCTTGATTACAGGTCTGTTAGACAGTAGCGAAGCCCGTCAGGGCGAGAGGAAGGAGCCGACGGGCTGTGGATTGAAGAGTGGTGTTCATGAGGGAACCGGGTTTCAGTTTTCAGGTCGTGATCAGGAAGAGGTGGCGGTCGGGTGCCTTCGATGCAGGAGGATTAGAACCTCACATAGGAACCCAAACCGCTTTCGATCATCCACGAGGTGGAATTGAGAGGATAAACCTTGAGCACATGGGAGGTTTGCGGCTTGGTGACGGTGACCGACCCCGCGTCCCTTCGAGTGATCGTGGAATCGATGTTATAATAGTCGGTTCCGGAGTAGTGGGTCGAAACCCCTTTGGAGACGAGAGGCCGCTCCCCCGCCTGGCAAACCACATAGCCATATTTCAGAATTTGCTGATACCCACTGGCGAAGGCATACTGGCTGTCCGCAGAAACATCGAGCATCAGGTAAAACACTTTCCCCAGGTTGGCGGCCGCGCTCGGCAGGGCGAAATCGATGGCCATCGGATAGTCTACCAGCTGAGCGTTGGGATGATTCGGCTGAGTGATGGCCGGAAGCCGGAACCGGATGATCCCTCCTTCCGTCGGCAGGGACGCGATGGCGGTGTTCATCATCGCAGTGGTGACATCGACTTCGGAAAGGGTATCTTCCTTGGTATCGGTGCCGCTAATCGGGTTAATCGAACTTTCGCTGGAAACGGATCCGGCGCTGTAGGTGATGTAGCTGGTATCCCAATTCCCCGCACCGGTGCCGGTGCCAATCTGGACGGTCGCCGTCGATAGCCCAGTAAGGTCGTAGCCGGAACTATACGATCCGGAAACCGTGATGGTGCTGGAGGTGTTCTGGCTGCCGATGGGCACCCACTTGCTGCCGGTCCAAACCGAGGGCCCGACAGGAACGCCATCGACTCCCGTGGCCGTATTGTAAACCATCGTGCCGGTGGCATAGGTGCTGGGGCTGGTCAGGCTGGTGATGGCGATGGAGCTGAGCTGGTTGGCGGGAGCCCAGGCGGCGAGGCCGTTGGCATCGGAGGTGAGGACCTTGCCAGCGCCCTGATTGCCATCGATGAAGGTCATCGCGCCGGTGGCCTTGCCGATGATGAATTTGTTGCCATTGGTCGCCTCGACCTCGAAGTTCGAGGTGGCGGCGACGGAGGTGGGGTTGCTGCCCGTTTTGAGCTGGGCAGAGGCGAGGCCGGTGAGGGCGAGGAGGAGCAGCAAACAGCCTGCGGGGGTGAGGATAGAGTTCATTCGAGGGGGATGAGTTTACAGTTTTCAGTGTCCAGTGTTCAGGTGGGCGAAGAAGTGCCGGGTGATCCGTGAGCGTGATCGGATGCGATTTCGGGCGAAAGCGAAGCAGATGAAGCGTCCATCGATCAGTAGGCAATGCCTCCGACGGTTTCGACCAGCCAATAGTCGCTGGAGGTGCCGCGGAACATGAGGATGGGCGAACTCTTCAGCGAGAAGGCGGGCGGCGTTTGCTGAGGGTTAAGGATCACGCTAGTTGATCCCGGTGCCACATAGCCCCCGCTGTAACCGTAAAGCCTCGAAGTCGCCACGAGGTAAATCGGATGTTGATAGGCGCCGTCAACATTGACATCCACAGTGCTGAAATCGAGCAGCAGGTAAAAGGTCCTGCCTGGCACATTCGTGGGGGTTGCGATGCTCAACATCGTGGTTCCGTGGGTCGCCGAGGTGTAGGTGGCTGAGTTGACAATCTTGATCACGATCACTCCCCCGCTGCTTGGAAGGCTGTTCATCGCCGTGGTCACCTGGGAGGCGGTCACGGTGGCTGTGCCGGAGCTGACCAAGGTCACATTGATCGTGGCGCTGGGCAGGCCGGTCAAATCCACCCCGCTGACATAGCCTCCGGAGAATGAAGTGCCCGCCGTGCTCGATTGCCCTACCGCCGTCCAGGAGGTCCCGCTGGTGGCACCGGTGCTGACGAAGGTGGCGGAGGCGCCCGGAGAGATCAGATAGGTGCTGGCGGAATCGATCGTCTCACTGCCGGATGCGGCCACCGCGACGGTGTAGGCACCTGAGGTGTTCTTGATCGTATATGTGCGGCCCTTGAAATTCCCGGAACCCGAGACGGCGGCGGGAAGCGTGATGGTGCCAGTTGCCGTGCCGTTCCAGGCGATCACGCTGTCGGTGGCCAGCACGGTGTAGGTGGTGGCGTTGACGCTGGTGTAATTCGTCGCCAAACTTCCCGCGACCGAAAGCGTGCTGGACGGCGTGGTCAATCCGATGCCGACGTTGCCCGTCGTCTTATCGATGACGGTCTTGCTGCCGCTGGAGGCTTCGACTTCGAAGTTCGCGGTGGAAGTGATGGTTTCGGGGTTTGAGCCCGTTTTGAGCTGGGCGCTGGCGAGGCCGGTGAGGGCGAATGGGAGGAGCAAGCGGGCTGTGGGGATCAGGAGGGATTTCATAAGGGGGGGGGCGGAGGTCAACAGATTAGGGTTGAGTGATTTGCATGTGAGTTTTTCGAAGTTCGGTGCCGGTCAGTTGAAATTATAGTAAGTGCCGACTCCGGTTTCGAAGTGCCACAGATTGGCATTCACAGCCGTCATCTTGATGATCGGGACGGCGACGGGACGCTCCACCTGGCCATCGCTCGAGGTACCCACATATCCGGGGTAGCGCATCGGAAACCTGACTGTGGGCGTGGAGGCCGCCAGCGTCCAGCCCGTGGTGATGCCACCCGCCTTGGTAATCTGGACCTTGTCCAGCGAAGGGCTTTGCGGGGCGAACCATATGGAATAAGGGACTCCCAACAAGCCGGTGGTCTGACTGATGTTGTCGTAGATGTAGAATGACTTGCCGATGTAGCCGGAGGCATCTGGAAGCATGACGTCGATGTTAACAAAGCCGTTGTCGTTTCCGTCGTTCACCATCGTCACCGATGGGAACTGGATCTTGATGACCCCGCCATTCGGCAGGCTGTTCATGAGCGAGGTCATCGTCGGCAGCGGGATTTCCGCGGTCGATCCGGTCTCGTTCTGGTTGTCGTTGGTGGTGCCGTTGGCGAGAATGTTTCCCCCGCCGCTGCCGACGCCGATGTTGGCGGTGACCGAGGCGACTCCGGTGAGGTCGTAGCCGGTGGTGAGCGCGCCTGCGAAGATGCCGGCAGGAGAGGTTTGCTGGAGAATTTCCCAGGTGGAGCCGCTGGTGAGGCCGGTGCTGACGAGGGTCATGCTGCCGCCGGAGGTCAGCGTCAACGTATTGACCGTGCCGATCTGTTCGCTGCCGGCTGCGGTGATGTTCACGCCGAAGCCACCGGCCGAGATGTTGCGGAGCTGATAGATCCGGCCCTTGAAATTTCCGGCCCCGGAAACGGCCGCCGGCAAGGTGATCGTCCCCGTCGCCGTGCCGTCCCACAAGATCGAGAAATCGGCAGCGGTGAGGGCATAGGTGGTGGCCGTGATCTTGCTGTATCCTCCGGCGAAGCTGCCGTTGACGGAAAGCGACGATGCGGGTGTGGCGTTGCCGACGCCGAGGTAGCCGTCCGCCTTGCCGACGACGACCTTGTTGCCGTTGGTCGCTTCGACTTCGAAGTTGGCGGTGGAAGTGACGGAGGTGGGATTGCTGCCCGTTTTGAGCTGGGCTTGGGCGAGACTCGTCAGGACAAAGAAGACAAGCAGGGGGAAATGTTGTGGTTTCATGATTTGATTGAGTTAGGATTTCTCAGGAGGCTGTGGAGGAGTTTCGGAAGAGCAGGGAGCATGAGTGGAGCTCCCCTGCCCTGTGCCCACCCACACAGCGGGTGCGGAGGCACAATCCGGCGGTTTCGGTCAGGGGTTGTAATTGGTGAAAGAACCGGCACCGCATTGAACTTCCCAGGTGTTGACCCCAGCGGCAACGAGGCGGAGGATCGGAGTGATCACGGGCTTCTGGGTGCTCGGTGAGTAGTAGGAGCCAAAAATCGCCCGTGCTGCCGGATCCATCCCTGCAATCGATGATGCGATGCTCACCGCAAATGGGCCGGTTTCAGTGTTGAGGAATACCGAATCGGAGGCCGTAGGAATGACTGCCCCATAAGTGGGCTGATTGCCCCCTCCGGGAACGCTGAACGCTCCGCTCTGAGCCCAATCGATGAACATGTAAAACGTCTTGCCGACATAAGCGGAGGCGTCCGGGAGCGCGAAGTCAAAAAAGATGTGACTCGTGACATTGTTGATGGCCCCGAGCTTGATCCGGATGATGCCGCCGTTGGGCAGCGCATTCATCGCGACCGCCATGTCCGCGCTCGGGAAGTCGCAGGTCGCGTCGGTCGTCTCTTTAAAATCGTTCCCACTGAGGAATTTCGCGCTGGAGTCATAGGACACCGAGGAAAGGCCGGTGAGGTCATAACCGGAGGACGTGCCCCCGGTGAATCCGGTGCCGGAGCCGGTTAGAGACACCGACTGCCAGGTAGCGCCACTGGTCGCTCCGGTGCTGACGAGCACCACACTGGCACCGGTGCTGAGGCCGAGGGTGGAGGCATTGGCGATCGTTTCCGAACCGGCGGTGGCCACGGTGAGCGGGAAGCCGGAGAGGTTCTTGATCGTGTAGGTCCGGCCTTTAAAGTTCCCAGTGCCGGAGACCGCCGCAGGCAGCGTGATGGTGCCCGCCGCCGTGCCGTTCCAGGCGATGACGCTGTCGGTGGCCAGCACGGTGTAGGCATTCGCCGTGACGTTGGTGTAGTTCGTGGCGATGCCGCCATTGACCGTGAGAGCGGTGGCCGGGGTGGTGGTGCCAATGCCGAGGTTGCCGGTGGTCTTGTCGATGACAGTTTTGGTGCCATTGCTGGACTCGGCCTCGAAGTTCGAAGTCCCGGCAATGGTTTCAGGATTACTGCCCACCTTCAGCTGGGCAGAGGCGATGCCGGTCAGGGCGAGGAGGAGAATCAACTCGAGTTTCAGTTTCATAGGAGAGGGAACATTGAGGAAGCTTGGAAGGAGGGTGAATTTAAGAATAGTATCCGGGTGTTGATGGGCGCTCTAGCGGCCCGGCCAAAGACAGCCGACAGACCCGGTGTAGGTGGATCAGTTCGCGATGAGATCGTAAAAGGTGATGGCACCGCCGTTCTCGAAGAACCAGTTGTTGGGTCCCGTGGCTACGATTTTAAACACCGGCGTGGAGACTGCCCTCTGAGTTGGAGAGGAAGAATAGGCCTGATCCCCCAGCCGTATATTAAGATTATTGACCGTGCCTGCTGAACCCCGGCTCTTATACGAAGGTGTGCCACTCGTGACCGCGTCCGAGGCCGTTGGGATCACGTTCAACAGATTTACCCCCCAATTGTTTGATGCCGATTGAAGGCCGCTTTGGACCCAATCCGCGTAGAGATAAAACGTTTTGCCGACATAAGCGGAGGCGTCTGGCAGCGCGATATCGAAATAAGCCGGATTGACTGATCCCGATACCGCCGGAAGCACCATTTTGATGATACCGCCGTTGGGCAGGCTGTTCATGGCCGCGGCCACCTCCGTGCTCGGAAAATCACAGGTGGCGTCGGTGGTCTCACTGGAACCAAGATCTGACGCGTTCCATCGTGTGTTGGAGATATTCGCCGTCGTAGCGGAGAGTCCCGAGAGGTCATAGCCACTTGCCGAGGCTCCGGAGATGGTGAACGTGCCGGCCTGGGAGAGGGACTGCCAGGTAGAGCCCGTAGTGGCACCGCTGCTAATGAGGACAACGCTTGCCTGCGGCGCAAGGGTAAGGCTGGAATTGGTCCCGATCAGCTCGGCACCAGCCGCGGCGATGGTGACATTGTAAGCGCCCGAAATGTTCTTCACCGTATAGGAACGGCCCTTGAAATTCCCTGAACCTGAGACGGCGGCAGGCAGGGTGATCGTTCCTTCCGCCGTTCCATTCCAGGCGACGGTGCTATCCGTTGCCGCGAGGGTGTAGGCATTGGCCGTGACGCTGCTGAAGTTGGTGGCGATGCCGCCATTGACCGTGAGAGCCGTGGCCGGGGTGGTGGTGCCAATGCCGAGGTTGCCGGTGGTCTTGTCGATGACAGTCTTGGTGCCATTGCTGGACTCGGCCTCGAAGTTCGAAGTCCCGGCAATGGTTTCAGGATTGCTGCCCACCTTCAGCTGGGCAGAGGCGATGCCCGTGAAGGCGAGGAGGACGAGCAGCGGTGTGCGTGCGTGTTGTGTCGTTTTCATGAGTGAGTGTTCAGTGTTCAGTGTTCAGTGTTCAGTGTTCAGTGTTCAGTGTTCAGTGGTCAGTGGTCAGTGGTCAGTGGTCGGTTTTCAGAGTTCTGCGTTCTTGGTGCTTAGTTCTTTGACCTTGGCCCGGAGGCCTTCCCCGTTTCCGAGGTCTGGCCTTTCTCTTTTCCCCTTGCTGGGTTCCAGGATCGCCCTTTTGCCTTGATTGGACTCATCTCGTGACCTCCGTGGGGGATTCGGGTTTCACGATGCCGACGAGCTCCTGTTCGAAGACGAGAAGCTCGCCCGGACCGACGTTGGTGCCATTCCCCTGATCACCGTAGGCAAGGCGGGCGGGGATCCAGAAGCGCCACTTGGCCCCCTGGGACATGGAAAGGGCCATCTCGGCAGAGCCTGGGATGAGCTGATCGATGGGAAAGGTGGCAGGCTCTTTGGCATCAAGGTTTTGATCAAA
>JAIXVB010000084.1 GCA_027483245.1 Verrucomicrobiaceae bacterium
ATGACGACATTCGATTCACCGTCATAGTTGGCCCATGCCTGCGAAGAAAAAAAAGAACGACCAGCCTCTGACAGGTGCGGAGTTGATCAAAGAGACCTGCCGTCGCATCCGGGTGGCCCGCAGCTACTGGGATGCGCACAACAACCGCGCCTGCCGAGGTGAGCGTGAAAAGGCCATCGGGCTTTATGAAAGCCTGACTGAAGCAGAGCGCGAAAAGGTGCCTCAAGTCCTGCGCGTGTGGCTGCGCTATCGCAGCGAAAAATACTTTGGCGACGATCGCACACCTCCTGGCGGCGCCAAGAGCTGAGCCAAAGGCTGAAAGCCTATGCTACGGGGCCTCTGGCAGAACCGTCTTCAACGCCTCTGCCCAAACCGCGTAACCTTTCTGATTCGGATGCAGAAAGTCGGGCATCAGATCTTTTGAAAGTGAGCCATCGGGTTGCAGCCACTTGTCGGTCAGATCCAGAAAGACCACTCGTGGTTTGCCCGCAAGAAGAGCCAGCCTCTGATTGATGTCGGCGAGGATCGCGCGTTTGGGATCGCTCGCGCTTTGACCTCTGGGGAAAATGGCCATGAGGATCACTTGTGCGGATGGGCACTTCGCCTGAGCACGATCGATGATGAGAGCGATGGCTTCAGCGATTTCAGCGGGCGTGTTGTCGCGAGCATTCACCGTCTTGGCAAGATTGTTCGTGCCGATGTGAATCACGATGGCTTTTGGATTCAAACCATCCAACTCACCCAACTCGATGCGCTTCAGCACATTCTGCGTGCGATCCCAACCAAATCCGAGGTTGAGGACACGGCGATGACCAAACAAACCTTGCCAAGTCTCCGTGCCGCGATTGCCCATCTTCCCGCCGTCTGGTTGTCCGCCCCAAAAATGCGTGATGGAGTCGCCGATGAGGACCACCTCAGGGTTGATGGATCCTTTGATTTTGAGAATCTCAGCGTGACGTTCCTCCCAGCCGTAGCCATCCTTTTCAAGTTTGCCCATGGGGAGGATCGCCGTGTTGACGGTCGTCAGTGTCGGGATAACCTTGGTGATGCTGAGGGCTACCTTTTCCGCCAATCGGTCATACCCTGCAGCACTGAAGTGGACATCCTGGGGGTTCTGAAACTTCGCCAAATCCGGCTGAATCCATTGATAAAGATCATTGATCAGAATGTCGTGTTTTTGCATTACCCGCGCCGCCACTTCATTGCGGGCGATGAGGTCCGCGTCGGTGGCATCCTTCATCCCGCCTTCAGCCACAGGAGTGGTGCTAGCCCAGATGACCCGAGCTCCGGTGGCCTTTAACTTCGCAGCGATGGCGTCCAACCGTTGTTCATAGTCAGCCAGAGGGGTCTTACGATCGTGGATACCAAAGTTAAAATGAATGATGTCCAAGCGACCTTGGCCTAACCAAATGGGCAGTTTTTTCAAACCGTTCGCCGTCGGCCCGCAGTTCTCTGGAGCACGATGAAGATTGGCGACACCCATCAGAGCCTTGCGTGTGGCCAGCGTGTAACCACGCGAGATGGAATCCCCGATGAGCAGCACGCGAGGCAAGCGAGCATCGTCGGACACATAGTCCCAAGCCGTGACTTTCCCGGCCAGCTTCTCCGTCTGATAGATCGGCAGATAGAAGTTTCCCAGGTTCTGTTCCAACACCGTCTCCCAGGCCTGTTGTTCAGGACTCTGCTGAGCTTTCCAAACGGCGAATTTTTCCGCCGTGATCTTTTGTGCCGCCGCCTTCTTTTCGCCGAGTTCCTTGGCATTGGTGGGTTCGACAGCGTGTGTGGTGCTGACCCACAAAGTCAGCAAGAGGAGAAGGCGTAAGGGATTGACCATGGAAGGCCCCAGGCTACGCAGCTCGGACCGGCTGTCTTGCGTTACTCAGGTCGGTAGGTTTCGATTTTCGCGGTGATGGGATCGATTTGAACAGTGTAAAAGTTCGGCGGCAGTTTGCTGGAATCCTGCGTTGGATACTCCACCAGGGTCAAGTGCCAGTCTTCGGTCTCAGCGAGATCCGTGCTGCCATCTGGCCGAAAACGAATGGCCACGTATTCGCGATTCCCCTTTGGAGTTTCTTCCTCCTGCATCTGAAGTTTCCACAAACTCGAGAATTCAGGATTGTCACTGATGCTGACACCATCCGGCAAAGGCTCTGAGGAACCCATGGGACGCAAAACGGCCAGAGGTGTGTCTTCATCGACTTCCGCCGGATCGACTTTGTTTTCGACGAGTTGCAGGAGCTGAAGGTATTGACCGGCATTGCTGTCGTCGAGCTCAGTGCCGGCGGCTTTGTAAAATCGCAACTCCACATCGGACGAAAACGTCAGAGCCAGTCCTTGAGCTTCCACCAGCTTTCCTGTGATGATCTCACCCGCAGCAGTCATGCGAGAAGAACGGATGGCATTGAGCATCGAAGGAGTGGCCAAAGCGATGAGCAGAGTCAGGATGCCAACCACAGTGAAGGTCTCAATCAAAGTGAAGCCAGAAGACAAACGAAGTGAAGAGGGAGTGTGCATGAACGGTCAGTAGGCGGTTGAACTCCACAGGGCATTTCGAAGCGGCACCACTGCGGTAAAGACACGAAAGTTGAGGCGCTGCTCGGTGAGGTATTGCTTCACACGCTCCAGGTCCCGATCATAGTGACGGGCCTCATTGAAAGGTGCAGAAGCGGCGGCCATGATGTCTTCAGGGGCATCCTGACGCTCGGCCAACCAGCGTGACATCGTGCCCTCTTCACCCGCGATCAAAGTGACGCGAACCAGAGGCGGAAGCAGATGCCGCGTGCCCTGATTCAGCGTGCCATCGGCCAGCACTGAAACACCATCCATGGCCGTGGTCGCATTGTTGGCATCCCGAGAACTGAAGCGATATGCCGGAGCGATCCACCAGGGCTTTTTGCTGGTGCCGATCAGGGTCTCCGCAGGGACCTGCGGTGAAATCAGAAGCAGTAAAATGTTGTCTGCGATCGGTCGCGAAACTGCGGCCAAATTCTGAGTGAACCAGTTGGGAGTCGTATAAACCGTGTTTCCCTGAAGGGTATTCCCAGAGATCGTGACCTGCTCAGCCGGTGGTCGGTATTCCATGAGTTGGTAACGACGCTTCACCGGCACCACACCGCCTGGCAGGAAGTCGGGCCGTTGAGATTCATTGCTGGCAAAACGGATGTAATAACCCCGAGCATTGAGCAGGCTGCTAAGGCCTCGAAAGTTCTGACTGAGTCCCAAAGGTGCCTGGAAGAATAAGCTGTGTCCAGGATAGTCAGCGGCGGATGTGCCACTGCCACCGAGATCCCGGGCGAGTCCCACACGAAAATCGAGCTCGGACTGTCGAACATAACCCGCCGGAGGTTCGGATGTGCTGGTAGGCGGAACATTCGACTCTGTCGCAGCAAAGTAATAGTCCCAGTAGGTGTTCAGTGTGGCCTGAGAAACATTGCGAGTGATGGTCTCAAAGGCGATCCGCGCACCGCGGAATTGATTCACCTTTCCCTTCGTCTCACGCCAAGAACGCTGCATGGAATCCAGCGCGGTCATGGTGACGAGCAGCAGCACCGCCAACACCGCGGTGGAAACAAGCAACTCCACCAGAGTGAATCCTTGTTGGCGCCATGGGCGGGTGACAAACGTGCTCATTTGCCAGTGCGGGCGATGAGGGTGGTGTGACTGCGATAGGCCAGAGGCAGGGCTCGATCAAAATTGAAATCCTCGTTGGCAATGCTTGCGACCTTGACCGTAACACGTCGCAGATAAGGATCATTGGGATCACCACTCTCCGCCGTAGCGCCACTGGTCGGAAGCAGAACATCCTTATCAGGAACACGAACCTCAGCCACATAGGCAAGGTCTGGCCCAGGCGATTCGGACTCAATGGCGATGCCCTGATCATCAAAGAAATATCGACGTCGATCAAAGGTGGTCGCAAGGGTATCCACACCCGCTTGGCTTTGCCAACGAGACTGGGTCACAGCGCCGAGAATGTGCGTGGTGATGCGGGACTCCGCCGCGAGTTCACCCGCTTGTCGGATGTTGGTGAGGCCTTGTGGAATGAGGCCCAGCAGAGTGCTCAGGGCCACAGCTGTGATGCCCGTGGCAATGGTCACTTCAGCGAGCGAAAAACCATCCTGGCGACGGCGACGTTTGTAGAGTTGGGCGATTTTCATGAGGGGTTTTTTTTCAGGTTTGGGGGAAGTTCAAAAGCCAAAGCGCTGGGTGTGAAGCACCCGAAACTCGTGGTAGTGATCCAGCGTTTGACCGGCGGCATTGACCGCAAAATCGGGCAGTCCAGGCTGTGTGGGATCGAGATGCCGTTCGACCAAGGTCGAGCCGCGAAACTCTCCGGTGATCTTGTCCGCGAGATCGACTTTATCGGGACTCGAGGAGCGCGCTTTCTTCAGCGTCTGAGCGATGTAATGAACACGGAAAGTATTCGAGCGCGTGGTGACGCGTGGATAGATGCCAGCATAGGGTCGCTCACGAGTATTGTCTCCAGTGAGCCGATGAGCACGCCAGAAGGCATCCATTTGGGTATGACTCGTGATTCCTTCAGCCCCTTTCGGGACGAGATGAATATCGCAGATCTCACTCGGACTGATAAAAGCGCGGCCGTGAGCAAAGCGCTCCTCGAACTGGGCAAGCGTCTTTTCAATGTCGATGGAGTAGTGCCACTTCTTATTCTGAGCCTGACCCCAGAAAACGTTCTGGTTCGAATTGTCAGGAAAGACTTTGTAGTTCGGGGCATCAGCCGTTGGCACCGCATGAATCACCTCCCCTGCAAGGATGGCATGCATGCCTGTCGCACGGCGGATGTGGGTGAACGGAAACATTTGGTAGTTCAGATTGACCTTACCCGCTGTCGAAAAGGGCTCGCTGATGGCATAGGGCTCCACGACAGGCATCCAAAAGAACTCCAACAACAAATGATCCGCAGGACTGTTGCCACCGAGCCTTGTCGGACCACCAGGGTGGCCTTGCTGGGGGCGGAAAAGCAAAGTGCGCCACGGGTCGTTGGCCTTCACCCCAGTTGGCAAAGAGCCAAACATGACAGGGGATGGGACCATGCGATTCGGGGAGTAAAAATCCTTTTCTGTCGTGCGATGTTGGCCACCCTCGGTGAAGTAACCCACGCCATTGCCGCTCGCGACGATGTTGAGGTTTCCTTCGTCTGGTTTGTTGATGTAAGGGCCATCTCGTGAAGGACCCACGCCATTGTCAAAGTCGCCATAACGTTGGGCCGTCTCGGCGGCACTGCTGAGGTAGGGCAGATCAGGAATGCGGTGATTGGAATAACCTTTGCCAGCCTCATTAGGCACAAGTCGATTGGCATAATCATCATTGCCGCCGTAGTCGAAACCTGGCAATTGATCGGAGACGAAATTGCTGAAGCTATGTGCCAAGCGCCGTGCACCGTAATGCCGATGCCTCTGCCAATCTCCTTCGGGCACGATGCTTTTCGCAGCTGTCAGACGATAATCCCCATGATGAACAAGAACGGTCTGAACCACATCACTTCCCTCCTGTTCTTCAGCGAGATCAATCTCGTCCTGACGATTGGCACCTGACGTCGGACGGAAAAGTCGGGGAGCCCCTGGTAGCGCTGGATCAAAGCCATAGAAGAAGGCCCCCATGGTGTGACGATTTCCTTTTCGAGGTTGGAGATTGTGACGGAACAACCGACCCCGAAGAGTCTGCGGAAGTTCGCCCTGAGGCGTGGCCTTTTTATCCAGACCCACCAATGTGTTGATCTTGGAATAACCCAACGCCCCACGTGAATTAAAAGTCCACCAAGCAGGCGGCTCGCGTCCGTCATCCGCCCCGATCTTCTCGGCCGCGGCGCGCACCAAAGTTGGCGGCTTCATGGAAGAGGCAGGGAACTTCGGGAACAGGGTTTGCACGAGTTGGCTGCTAATCTCGAGAGAGTTGGTATTGCGCCCGAGATGACCCGCATGAATCTCCACCTCAAGAGGCACACCCTGCGTGAGATCCGTGCTGCTCAGCACCATGGGCAGTTCCCCTGCTCTGCCGACTTCGATGTCCACGTAGTTGCTGATCAAGTTGTAGTTCAGCACACAGTTGTCATCTTTGGAAGATGAAGCGGGCTTGATCTCCCAGTTATCATTGCCCCAGGCAACATCAGCAGGCATCGGACTCCGACCCGGTGCCTCACGGCCACGCAACAACCCTTTGAGCCCCACCCCATAACCGCCCTGCATCAGAGCACCGGGATGTGTGGCACGACGGCCTGTGAGGAAGATCTCCTCGGAGCGAGGGAACAAGGGTTGGCCATTCAAGCGGAATTTATCCAAGCCTTTCACCTTCACGGTGATGTCAGGTTCAATGATCGTGTAACCTGAAGCTGGGATGAAGAATTCTAACAACAAGCGTGCCTGAACTCGACGATAACCTGGACGCAACGGTGTGTTCTGCGCAAGTTGATGATTCCAGTTCACCGGCTTGTAACCTGGATGATTTTTTTCAGGTCCATAAGGGTAGCCCTGAGTCAGTGGATAACGTGTGGTGTCAGCCGGTTGATTCCAATCGGGATTAGGAAATGGCAGAGGAGGGAAGTTCGAATACCAGCGATCACGAGCATCCGACGGGGGATTGTTATCTAGCTGCCCCTTCTTTGCGCTACCGCCACCAGGCTTGCCAATGTTGGGATCTTTTTCCTCAAAGGGATTGTTGGGATCATTCGTGTTGTCCGCAGCGCAGATGAAATGCAGCCCGATTTCAGTGATGGTGGGGAAGCGCCCAAAACCCTGGACCACATTGCCACCGACCGTCCAGCGCGCTGGAGTGACCTGGCCATGACCTGGAAAACCCAGACGTTCCACTTGTCCATCCACTGCATCTGGATTGTCAGGATCAGCCGAGAAGAAACGGGGATCGGTGAAGGTTTTAAAGCTGGTCGGACGTGCCGAATTGGGCGCGTAACCAAGCATGAAGTTCTGTGCCTTGCCCTCCCCATCAAACCGATCCGTGGGACGCACCAGGGTTCCGTCATGCAGGTTCACACTGCGGATGTAATCGAAGATTTCAATCAAGATCTGCGGCACATCATCGCCATACTTGCCGCGAAATGTCTGACCAGCGGAGGAAGCGAAACCTGGCACAGGTTTATCCATCAAATCCTTCAGATAGTTCAGCAAAGCCGTGTTCTGAGGGAACTCCACATCTAGGGTTTGAGAATCTGCCCAACCGCGCTGAAAACCGTAACTGCGGGACTCCGCGCTTGTGCGCAGTGTGGAGCAATACGCAATGAGTTGATCAAACGAGGAACGATACTCCGTGCCACGATAACTCACCGGCCACGCGACGACTTTAGGCAGACCAAAGGGATTGGATTCTGGAGCACGGCTATTGGCTGTGAGGAAAAAGCCCGCGCGCTGAATCGCTCCAGATTCCAAGCTCGCACCACCCAACTGGTTAGGCCGTCTGTTTTCTCCCAGCAGCAACTCATCCAAACTCGCGTAGAGACGCTCGCTCCGATGCGTGGAAAGCGCAACGGCAGCGACGTCAGGATCTGCATATGATTTGGTGCCTGCTTTGCTGCCGCCTGGGCCAACCTTGGGCACGAGATCATAGATGGATTCTTTTTGAGCGAGGGTGAGTGTCTGACCTGGAAAAAGGATCGGACTCAGAGCAGTCGTCGCTGGGTGTCCTGGATAACGTTGAAACTCACCGCCCACAGGCTGATAGCGTGCGTAGTCCCCGTCTTTCTCATAAAAGAAGGTGGGCACAGCCCAAGCGGTCGGTTCCGAAGCTGTGTTGATGTTCACCTTGGAGGTTTCATCATCCGCCCAGAAAGCCACACGTCCAACAATGGGATTGCGTTCAGTCGCTGCCGCAGGGCCAACAAATTCATCCGATGCATTGAGCGAGCCGAGTGTGCCATCCTTCAACACATACATCCACTCCACTGGCATGGGCACGCGCTGAACATCGCCACCGGTCGTGTACACACCGCCAAGCTTAGCTCCCGCTAAAGTTTGTTCGCGGTATGAAAAACCTCCCACGCTTGTAGTGCTGGAGCCTGTCTGTGCACGTGGATCAAGGATCGGAAACAAAAGAAGAGGCGTGCCATTGGCTCCCGCACGCACAGCAGGTCGATTCAGATCGACGTAACGATTTTCCAAATTTTGCCAGTCCGCAGGAGCGCTATCAGCCAGCAATTCTTGCTCAATCTTTCCTGGCTCACGCAGGATGAGTTTCGAGCTGGAATAAAGTTTGTAAGCTTCCTGCGTTTGTCCAGTTGTCGCAAAGCGCCGCACCAATCCAGGCTGAGAAGACCAGGCCTCCCAGCCCGTGCTGGATGTATTCTGCGAAGTGGCTTTGCGCAGCTGTGAGATGGCCAAATTCACGGCCACTTCAGAAAGTTGTCGTGCCTGCTGCCCATCCGAAGAAGTGCGCGCAGATTTCAATTCGGTCTGCGAAATAGAAAGCATTGCGACGATCAGCACTGTCATCAGGGCAACGATCGAAATGACCGTGACCAGAGCAATGCCGCGACGGCGAACGGAGATGGAAGTGAGATGATTCATGAGAAACAGTGACCCAGGCGCTAAGCATTGGATCAGCTCAACCTGTTCAAACCTTGTGAGACACCTTCCGTGTTCGGATCGGCCAGTTCCATCGAAGGCGGGGAAAACCAACAACAGAGCAACTCACACCGAGTGAGTATGATTTAAATAAACTCTTATTCCTTCTTTTCGAATAGGAATTTAAAAAAGGTTTGTCGGCTCAAGCCCAAATACCAATCAAGGATGCGGGATGGCTGAGCAAGCGCAGTGCACGCTGCACGTGTTCCAACACACCATCGGGTGTTTCAGCCTGAGGAGTGCCCAGATGAACAGAGACTGCTTTGAAGCAAACCCCCTGTGAGTTCAGACGTGAAGTAAGAATGCCTGACAAGGCAACCAGGGGCTTGGCCTCATCATTCTGGAGAGGTTTGAGAAGCAATTGCAGAGGGCGATTCACATGCGTTTGTGCTTGAGGCTGGTGATCCTTGACTTGCACATCGCAATCATTCGCGAGCCGCCGCAGCGCTTCTTTGACCTCAGGTTGCAGCCCACCTTCAGGATGATGAGCGACCTCGTGCTCCAGCAAAAGATGCTGAAGCAATAGATCACGCAGACTGAGCACATGCAGCTGAGACATGGGATCAAGGAAGGGTTAGCTCTTCAAAAATCACCTGGCCAGAGAGGATCGGCGTGGTGACCGGAGTCGCGACGCTCGGCAACTGAGGCAGGAGGAAAAATCCATAACTGCGCAGACTGCCACCATCTCGGACGGTGATGCCTTCAAAAGTCACCGTGCGCTTGATGATTGGAGGCTTGCCACTGGGTAGCGGATTGCTGTTCTCCAACGCGAATCCACCTTTGATGACACCGGTTTTTTCAGTCAGTGTCAATGTGGGTTTGCGCGGATTGGTGGTCGCATTCACCGGCAGCACCGCTTTGCTTTTGGCCTGGAGGGTGACGCTAAGATCCAGATCAGTCAGAGCTGTGACCGAAGATTCCAATCCTGCGTCTCTGAGAGAAAGACGAGCCACATCGTTCGCTTCCAAATTCAAGAACACCAACGGACTGATCGGAGCTGCATAGCGTCCACCAAAGGCCGAGAGATCAATGACTTGAGGGAAACCGGCCTTGTATAAGCGATGGGTCGCAGCGGGGTTGGGTGGACGTGACCACGTGAGAGTTCCCGTCAGATCCGGTGAAGTCACATTCAGCCGACCTGCAACGGAGCCCTTCTCTTTGGTGAGATACAAGGTGCGGAAGAGAGCTATTTCACCCTGAGGTCCCAGGAAAGTTGCACTCGTCAGCGCTTCACCATCTGCAAGCTTACCTGTGATGGAAAGCTTGCCATCGGGAGCAATGGTGAAGGAGCCAAAGCCATTCCCCTGAGGCACGTCTGGACGAGGCGTGTTCGGAGTGGAGACCAGACCCGTGGGGATCTCGAGCGCAAAAGTATGATAAGTTCCATAGTCCGTCGTGGCCGAGACGGCTTTGCTCCACTTATTTCTCCAGGCAGCGAATTGGATCGCGGTGGTGCCATCCGTCAACTGAGCAGCAGACAAACGATGGTTGAGTGCATCAATCGTGAATGTGAGCGTCAGATTGGGCAGTCCCTTGCGGGCGATGACCTGTGTAGCGTTCAGTGTGACCGGCGTCGCATCGACTTCAGGCGTGATGACAAGGGCACCCTTGAGAGGATAACTCAAGGTGCCAAGAACGAGCTTGCCTGAGAAAGCCGCTGTGTTGGCCACCGTCAGCTCAAGCAGACCACCAAGTCCAGTATTCAAGATCGTATGGCGACCGATAGGACCCGCAAAGACACCCACAGCACCGGCAGGCACCGACTGGACTTTCAAGCGGCCAGAGACCACTGATTTCCCTTTGCTATTGGAAGCGGTGATTTTCACCAGATAGCCCAGGACATCTTTCGTAACTGCCGTTGGCTTACCCGTGATGCGACCCGTCTTGACATCCAGCTTAAGGCCTGGAGGCAACCCTGTGGCAGCAAAAGCAGTCGGAGTCTTTCGTGGCGCTGGATCCACGGGAGTCTGGTAGATGAAATCACCGCCAATAATCGCCGCTGGGAAAACGGGAGGATCTTCAGTGATGACAGGAGGCTCGGTAAAGATACGGACGTCATGTCCAAGAGTCGTCAAAGAGCCACCGGGACCATTCACCACCAGCTTGTAAAGACCGCTGTCTTCATCTCCGAGAGGTTTGCCAATCGTCAGAATCTTCGAGTTCACTCCGGTCACGCGATCGGTCGCCGTGACAGCCACCTCATCTTTCTTCCAAACATACGTGAGTGAATTGCCCTCCGCTTTGACATCCAACTTCGTCGTGCCGCCGCCCACCAAAACGATGGCGCGAGCAGTGATGTCCACGACAGCCACTTGAATGAGTTGTGAGCTCACAGGACTGTTGATGCCAGAAACCACCTCCACGCGATACGCCGCTGCATCCTTTAATTGAACATTGCGAAGCTGAAGCTGTGCGGTCGTAGCACCGGCAATCTTGGCGGCTCCTTTAAACCACTGATATTTCAAGGGTGGCAAACCGACGGCATTCACATTCAAGTTCAATGTGGCCGTGCCCAAACTGACGATTTGTGAACTGCTTTGTGTCACAACTTTGGGATCATCTCCTGCGACCACAAGCGGGGCCGAACTGCTGGTTTGGCTACCGACCGTATTGGTGACTCGGACCGAGAAGAGAGCCTCGTCCTCTTCAATCAAATCGGTCAACGTGAGGCTCGCCAAAGATGCGGCGGCCCCAGGAATTTCCACGCCGTTTTTTATCCAACGGTAGCTGAAGGGACCTGTGCCAGTGACAGCCACCGTGAAGGTGGCCGAACCACCGACCAGTGCTCCTTGGGGCTGTGGAGGCGTGACAATCACGACCGGATCATTCACGCTCAGCGAGGCGGGCTCACTGGTAACGGTGCCAACGACATTGGTGACTCGCACGCGATAGAGCCCTTGGTCGGCCTCTGTGATCGAGGTGAGATTCAGCGTGGATCCTTGAGCTCCGGGGATCTCCGTATCACCACGAAGCCATTGATAGCCAAAGTCAGCGGTGCCAGTCACAGAAACACTGAAGCTTGCAGAACCATTCGGATTCACCGTTACATTTTGTGGCTGTGCGGCAATCTGGATCGGATCATTCACCGTGAGCGTCGCGGATGCACTAGTTGTCGGTCCAGCCGGATTGCTAACAACAAGCGTGTAAACTCCCTGATCAGCCTCGGTGGCACTGAGCACTAGAGTTGACTGCCTCTGATTGACGAGGTCCTGATTGTTTTTTCTCCACTGATAAAAGTAGGGCTCCAATCCTGAAACCGAGGCACTGAGTGTGACCTGGGTGCCAGGATTCACGGTGTCACTCGGTTCGAACTGGATCGTGCCGACCACGGGGGGCTCGGGGCTGATGTATAATAGACCCAGCGTTGAAAAGAGGCTGCGATTCCAAAACAAACCCGAGGGCAA
>JAIXVB010000404.1 GCA_027483245.1 Verrucomicrobiaceae bacterium
GAAACGTCTTCTGCTTTCCAGTCTGCTGCTCATCGGCCTTCTCGCCGCGATTTGGGGCTGGCGAAGCGCGCGTCATGAACCGATCACGGTGGAGGGAACAGGACCCTCCGCCTCGTCGGATCTCGATTCTTCGGGAAAAGGAGCCCCGCTGCTGCGCCCTCTGGCAGCAGAAACGGCAGCTCAGCCAGCGTCTCTTCCAGTGCCCTTGGTGGGGACTGCAGTAAGCCTCCGTCAAGCGGGGGCTGCGGCAGTGGAACTTACGGGCTCGGGCGGCCTGTTTGATCGAGTCCTGATTCAGGAAAAGCTCCCCGTGACGCTGTCGGTGAAGCTGGGGCAGCTGAGGCCGGGCGCTGAGGTGTCGATCACGGCCCCGAACGGTGGCCAGTTGCGACGTCCAGATGGCAGGCCGCTGAAATTCGATCCCTCCCCCGATCAAGACGCTGTGGAGCTGGAGTTCGAACCGACTCTGGGACGCGGGGCCTACACCATCCGCGTCCAGCAAGCGGGGGAATCCCAAATCATCGACCTATGGGCTGGGGATCTGCCTCAGCGAGGGGAACCGGGGCCGAGTTACACGGCGAGTGAGTTCTCCAAGGAGGTGCCCTGAACGCTGCCCAGTGAACTACACGGAGCCTGATGCTGAGGACCGCATGCTTGTAACTTCCATTTTGATTCGTGGATTCTCGTTTTTCTTTTCTTCTCTTGGCGGGCTCTCTGATCGTGACGAGCCTGCATGGCCAGGGCAACTATGACCCAGGCTGTGGCAACACGGGCGACAATGACTGTGGCTGTGAATGCACCCTGGGCAGCAATCCGGTCAATGTGATGCGCGGGGGTCTCCTCCGACATGTGAAGGACCTGGAGGTTTTTGGCCCAGCGGGGTTTGCCTTTGAACGCATTTACAACAGCCGCACTCGCGACTACACGCAGGCGCGCTGGGAGCTGGGCACGACCTACACGTGGCAGCACAACTGGCAGTATGAGGTGCGTGAATCCAGTCTGAAGGCCCATGGTTTCCCTGCCCTCATCGTTCGTTATCCTGAGGGGAGAGAGAAGTATTTCTTTGCCGTGGATACGTCCGGCTCAGTGCGTGTGTCAGACTCGAACTGGGGAGATCGCCTCTACCCCACCAGCACCGCGGGGCAGTTCATCCTGCGCACGCCGGAGGGGCGCGAATATGTCTTTCTGAAGCAGGGCAGCAGCAGCAACTATCAATACTTGCTGACGGAGGTGCGCACAGGCACGGGCTGGCAGTGGACGCTGACCTACCAGCAGCAGTCGGATGGTCTCCGCCGACTGCACCGCATCACCAACAACTATGGACGTTACCTCGAGCTCACGCGATCGCAGGTCAATGGCACGAACTTTTGGCGGATCGACAGCATCACCAGCGATGACGGACGCAGCGTGAGCTATGGCTACAGCACCTGGACGGCGACGTCGCAACATGTGCTAACCTCGGTGACGTATCCTGACCAGACCGCCGCTGCCTACACTTGGTGTGGGGATGAGTCGCTGACGACGGGCACACCTGTTTTGGCTTCTGCGATTGACCCTGCCTACGCTGGGACAGGCGCACGCACGAAGTATCTCTACAATTACAAGGCGACCTATGGCTGGAGTAGCATCGTCCACGGCACGGTGCTGGAGGAGCAGAACTATGACACCGGGGAGGCGAGTGTGACCCTGCCTCTGGGCGGAGGTCTTTACCCGAAGGTGGTGGTCGGCGGTGGGGCGGAGGTGATGCGCAAGTTTGAGGGCAATAATCTCCTGGAAAGTGCGGATGAGGAAGGTCGAACAAAAACGTTCACCTATCAAACCGTGGGCGGTGTGGTGAACGCAGGCTTCCGATTGAGTGAGAAAGATGGCAGTGGAGCCCTCACCCAATACGCACGCGATGCGGTGGGGAACATCACGATGGAAATCAACGCGCTGGGAGGCGTGCGGAAGACGACTTACAGTACAACGAACTTTGTGCTGACGGAGACGGACGAGCTGGGCCGCGTGACCACCCACACGCGCAATGCTGCCAATCTCATCACCCGCAGCGATTACCCGGGCGGCTCTTATGAGACCTTCACTTACACTGGCACGGGGCTGCTGAAAACACGCCGCCTGCGCAATGGGGCGACGGAGTCGTTTAACTATGACACGCTGGGGAACCTGATCAGCGAATTGGATGCGGCGGGCCACACCACCACGCACACCTATCACAACACGGGGTTGCGTGCCTCCACCACGGACCCGCTGGGTCACACGACGACGTTTCTTTATGACTGGCGTGGCAGGCTGCTGCGCACGACTCACCCTGATGCCACTTATGTGGAGAACACGTATGGCATCCATGATCGTCTGCTCTCCACGCGAGATGAGCTGAATGCGGTGACGCGCTACACGTATGATTCGCACAACCGGCGCATCACTCAGACCGACCCACTTGATCGCACAACAACGTGGACCTTTGGCCTCCAAGGAGCCTGCTGTGGCAATAGCGGTGGGCATTCGCCTCTGTCCGTGACCTACCCGGGCGGGCGCAAGATCAGCTACACTTATGACCGCAGTGGCAAGCTTTTGACGCAGACTCTGGCTCACGGCAGCGCACTGGCTTCGACCGTGAGCCACACTTACAACGTGGTCGGCAACCTCGCCTCCACGACGGATCCCATGGGCCGGACCAGCCACTACACCTATGATTTGCTGAACCGTCAGACGAGCGTTTCGACCCCCTTTGGCCAGACCATCCGCACGTATGATGCGGTGGGGAATGTGCTGACGATCACCACTCCAACGGGAGCCGTGACCACGATGACCTACAACGTGGAGGATCAACCAATCACGATCCAAAACGCCCTCAACCAAACCACCAGCCGCCTGTATGATGCCGCTGGCAGGCTGACCCAGGAGATCAGTCCTGCCGGCCGACGCTTGTCCTACACGTATGATGGCCTGGACCGCATCGTCACTCAAATCGATGGCGCAGACACCCCGGCGGCGGCCACCACCACCTACCTCTATGATGCCTGTGGCCAGCTCGTGGGGGTGAAAGATCCCCTGAACCGCCTCACCACCCACAGCTACAACGCACGGCATTTCCGCACCAGCAGCACTGACCCGCTGAACCGCCGGACCACGCTGACGTATGATGCCGTGGGGCGTGTGACACTGACCACTTTCCCTGACGCGACAACCGAGCGACGCGCCTACGACGTGGCGGGTCAAGTGTCCTCCGTGACCGATCCACGCGGAGAAACCACCACCTACACGTATGATGGCGAAGGTCGCCTCAGCAGCCTGAAGACACCGCGCGGACACGTCCGCAGTTGGTCCTATGATGCTGTGGGTCGCCTGTCGCGTCGCACCCATGCGGACGGCACTTTTGAGCAATTCAGTTATCAGCAGGACCACCAGCTCACTCGGCATCAGCTGCCATCGGGCGCAACCGCCACCTACCGCTACACACTGGCAGGCCGCATCGCTTCGCGAGATTGGAGCGATGCCACCCTCGATGTGGTTTATTCTCATGACAGCTATGGCCGGATGGTTGCGGCGGTGAATGCCACCAGTTCCGTTTCCTGGACCTATGACACGCTGAATCGGAAAACCACGGAAACTCAACTGACCGGCAGCGGCCCCGCCCGCACCGTGACTTACACCTATGATGCGGATGGCCACCTCGCGCGCCTCATTTACCCCGATGGCCATCCCGTGGACTATGCCTACACGCCGCGTCACCAACTCAGCCTCGTGACAGCAGATGGTCCGCCACCGCTGGCTGCCTACACTTACAATCTCGCGGGCGAACGCACCCTGCTGGCGCGTGAGAACGGTCTGCAAAGCACCAGCACCTTTGACGTGGCCGGGCAGATCACTTCCCTGAAGCATCAAATCGGCACTTCCTCTCTCGAGAGTCTGACTTACACTCTGGATGCCATGGGTCGCCGCACTGTCACCTCTCGTCCTTCGGGGCACGACGACATCTACCTCTACGATGCGGGAGGACAGGTCATCTCCAACGCCAGCATTTATCGTCTAGCCAACTCCGACAGCACTCAAAAAGATTCCTTTGCCTACGATGCCATGGGCAACCGCACCAGCAGCATGCGCAATCTTTCCAGCACCGCTTACAAGACCAATGTTCTCGATCAATACACCAGCCTCGGCGGGGTGGCGACCACGCATGATGCCAATGGCAACCTGCTCAACACTCCCATTCCCGGAGCAGCGGCCGTGGCGTTCTCCTGGGACTCCGAGAATCGGCTGCTCAGTGCCACGCGCTCAACGACCGCGGTCGGGTCAACGGTTCTGCCCCTGCCCGCCGCGTTGAAGAACGGAGCCCGCACGGTGAATGGTTATGATGCGCTGCATCGGCGCACCGTGAAGGAAGTGCACGCGCCCAATGGCAGCGGCGGCTGGACCTTGCAGCAACGCATCCTTTACACCTATGAGGGATGGAACCTGATCGAGGAGCGACGCTTTGATGGCAGTGGGATGTTGAAGAGCCAGATGCGCTACACCTGGGGTGCCGACCTCAGCGGCACGGTGCAGGGCGCTGGAGGCGTGGGCGGCCTGCTGCTAGCAGAAGAATTGCCAGTGACCGGCAGCGGCACCGCCACCGCCCATTACCCCGCCAGCGATGGCAATGGCAACGTGACGCTGATGACCAGCGCGAGCGGTGCCGTCGAAGGCAGCTGGCGCTACAACGCCTTTGGCAGCCTGCTGGCTTCGACCACCAGCACACCCTACGCGCAGCAACAGCCCTGGCGCTTCAGCAGCAAGTATGTGGACAGCGAGGTGGAGACCCGAGGCGGCCTCAGCTACTACGGCTACCGCCACTACTCCCCCGAACTGGGCCGCTGGCTCTCCAGAGACCCGATTGGAGAACGAGGGGGAGTGAACCTCTATGGCATGATCGGGAACGATGCGGTGAACAAGTGGGACAAGCTCGGGCTCATTGGAGGTCCGGGAATTGGTGGTCCACAATGGCCTGGAATGCCTGGTTACAATCCAACTCCACCAGCCGGGCCTCATCCTGATAATAACCCGAATCAACTTGGTGAGTCTTTCCCAGACCCCTATCCTGCGTGTTTGAATGATGGTTGGACTAGGCATTGTGTGAACTCTTGCATTCTACAACATCAGACGGGAATGGACTGGCTTACTCAGATGCTCGCTCAAGCTAGTGGACATGACTTGCCTGGAAATCCTGATCGAGATCAGGCCGATGTGGATGCAAATCAGGCAGGAATTGATGCTGCAAACTCAAATGGGGCTTTTTCATCGTGTATCAACCTCTGCCATGATCGATATGATCAAGAAGTCGAGAAGCGGTGTTGCCAACATGATATCCAATGGCCCAAAGACAGTAGGCAGTGCCCCTGTAGCACGGTCCGCTAAAACGCAAACGCACTCCTATGATTAAACTGCTCATAAGCCTTCTGATCATAGGCTTGCTCGCCTGCATTTGGATGAGCTGCCACACAGAATCAGACATCAATCACCTCATTGCCAAGGCAAGTCTTTGCAAAGACATCAACGAGATATTCGCCTTGATGGGCCGACCTTACGAGGTCTATGAGCAATCGCCGCCAAAGTTAGGGGCTCATCTCATCGAGCCAACCGATGAGCCGCAGTCTATTGTGTTTTACGCTTTCACCGTGCAAAGAATGCCCCCTGTTTTTCTCATCGTGAAGACTTCGAAGTTGAACGGCAAGGTTCTCAAAGTCGGTAGCGCAAAGAGTTGAGGCGATCCTAGCTGGCTAGATTCTGCCACAAGAGGTATCAACATCATGAGATACAAGTTCAAAACACTTCGTGTGCCATTCAGCGCCATTTTATGTGCCCTTATTTTCGCGGCATCATCCTTCGCTCACGGTGACCCGATTCAGGGGTGGTTAGCCGATGTATTGCCACTCAGGTTGACTGATGTGGGACCTATCCATGAAGACACCGTCGATTTGCCCGATCACATTCTCGCGAGCGACTTTGTTGATTTTGATCCGAGCAGTAAGGACCTCAGTGGAGTTTGGGTAGAGGCAGTGGTATGGAGGGCGATTCGCCCATTGGATTCTTCTGATCTCCAGAAAATGCTCTCCAAGGTAGATAACGAGACCGACGTTTGGCGCAACCGCACTGATCCAAGGATTCTGGATATTCGACGAAGTTTGCCTGATCCAACTTACATCTTTATCATTCCTCGTGATGATGGTTCTAGGCTGCACCGTTATTATTGCTTTTGGCCGAAAAGTGGCTTGGTCAGCGGCGGCTTCTGTCGTGAAGCAGGTGAAGGTATGTATCAAGAATCACCACAAGCAAAGCAATGGTTACGTCATTTGCCGGGAGCCATTCAACTCATGACAGATTTAGCGCAACCAAAGTCAGCTCCTGGCAAATAGTTTCATGAAATCGCATGGGAAAGGAAACGGTCTTCACAACGCCAGCATTTATCGTCTGGCCAACTCCAACAGCACTCAAAAAGATTCCTTTGCCTACGATGCCATGGGCAACCGCACCAGCAGCATGCGCAATCTCGCCAGCACCGCTTACAAGACCAATGTTCTCGATCAATACACCAGCCTCGGCGGGGTGGCGACCACGCATGATGCCAATGGCAACCC
>JAIXVB010000548.1 GCA_027483245.1 Verrucomicrobiaceae bacterium
ATCGCAGGTTTCTTCCCGGCTTCTGGTTTGCCTTCGGTGACCGGGGCGGGTTCGACTTTGCCGTCGATGGTGGGGAGGACGCGAGCGCCGTCGGCGGGGAAGGGAATCGGGGTGAGGCAGAGGACATCGCCTTCTTTCGGGGCCTTGGCGGCGTTGGCGGAAACGACGATGTGTTTTTCATTGCTGACCAGAGGCTCCACGGTCATGCGACGCAGGGTGTTCTGGGGCCTTTCGATGAGGATGATCTCATTGCCAGCACGGACGGCGTTGCGGGGGATGACATACACGTCAGGCAGGGTGGTGCCGACGATGTCAGCCTCGACAAAGGCACCGATGGTGAGCGGAGGGGCACCATCGGTGCGGCGGGCGTAAGGATCGTTGACCTGAGCAACGGCGGTGGCTTGGCGGGTTTGTTCGTCGAGGCTGCCCTCCATGCGAATGATGCGTCCTTCCCAAGTGACAGGTTTGCCAGCGGCCATGGATTTCAAGAGAACACGGGCACCTTCCTCTGGGGTTGGTTGGTCGCGGAAAGGCATTGGCAACTTGAGAAATTGACTTTCACGCTCGGGTAGAGGAAGCCGGATCTCGACGTAATCGACGGCGAAAACACGCCCGAGAGTCGTGCCCTGGTTGACGAATTGACCGACATCGACCGCCTGCTCGAGCACTTGTCCAGTGTAGGGAGCGCGAATGACGGTGCGTTCGAGGTCGCGCTGAGCTTTGAGGACTTGGGCCTTTGCGGAAGCGAGATCTGCTTCAGCTTTGGCGACTTGGGGGGCACGGGCGACGAGGGCATTGGGCTCGCCACTGCGACCGAGCGCTTTCCAGTTTTCCCGTGCCTGATCGGCGCGGGCTTTTTCCTCGACAAGGGTGACATCTGCCTGAGCCTGCATGGCCTGGGCAATGACGATGGCGGTCTCGTAATCCGTGGTGTCCAGCTTCATCAGGACGTCATTTTTGGCAAAGAACCCCCCGGGGCGGAAAGCGGGGTTGATCTCGATGATTTTGCCGCTGACCTCCGGCAAGAGCGTGCTGCGAGTGCGTGGCTGCACGCTGCCCTGGCTGCGGACATGCAGTTCGTAACTGATCTTATGCAGGGTGGTGCCCTCGACCCTCACGAGCGTCGGCGGCATGACCATTTTGGGCTGCTCGGGTGGATTGGAGAGCAGCCACCAAGCGCCGAACCCGCATCCGCCGAGGATGATCAGGGGCACGATGAGGCGGAGAGTTTTGATAATCAAACGCATGGGGACATGGGGTTTAACGTTTTGTGATGGCTCAGGATTCGATCTTTGTCGAACTTTGCTTCTTGTAAGCAGATTCCCGTGGCCGAGTGGACTGGCTAAAATTCCCCACCGAGAGCGAGGTGGAGATCCGCCCGGTTCCGCAGCCGCTGGGCCTGGACACTGATGAGGGCGCTGCGGGCATCAAAGGCACGCTGGCGTGTGTCGAGGAGAGTCAGCACCTCGGTGAGACCTTTTTCATACTGGCCTTGGGCGAGTTGCTCAGAGCGCTCCGCCTCGGTGGCGGCACGGCTGAGGGCGGCAGCCTGATCGGTGAGGAAGCGTTCAGCGGCAAGGGCAGTCTCGACTTCACGAAAGGCCGTGAGGGCACTGCTGGCGTAAGTTTGGAGCTGCTCTTCGTAGCGTCCGCGGGCGATATTGACCCCGGCAACGAGGCGTCCGCCCTGGAAAAAGGTCTGGGTGGCATTGCTGGCGATGCTCCAGAAAGCAGCATCGGGGGCGAGCAGGTTGTCCATGTCTTGAGCGGTGCGCCCGGTGTCGCCTGTGAGGCGGATGCTGGGGAGGAAGGCTTTTTTCGCTGCGCTTTCACTGCGCAGCGCAGCCTGGAGACGACGCTCGGCAGCGCGCAGATCAGGGCGGCGGAGCAGGAGTTCGCTGGGCAGACCGGCGGGGATTTTGCGGCTGAGCTGGGGCAGGGAGCTGAGGCCGGTGAGCTTCCCGGCAGGGTAACCGCCGAGGAGGACTTCGAGTGAGCGGCGTGTCTGATCGGCGCTGGCTTTGCGTTGTTGGACGGTGGACTCGGCTCGAGCAAGGTCAGCGCGGCTGAGGCTGACATCCAGGGCTGAGCGGTCTGGGTCGAGGCCACGGTCCATTTGTTTGTCCAAAATGCCCATCTGCACACGGCGGATGCGCACGTCTTGTTCGGCGAGGTTGAGCAAGGCCTTGGCCTCGGCCAGGGTGATCGCACTGCGAACCGTATTGGCGGCGAGCGAAAGGCGGGCCGCGTGGTAGTTTTCTTCGGCGGCAAGGCGGTTGGCTTTGGCAGCACCGCGTTCGTCGGCAATGCGGCCCCAGAGATCGATCTCCCAGGAGACGTTCAAGGGCATGCGGAAACGATTGTTGATGAAATTCAGGCCCGAGAAGCGCTGATCGGAGGGCGTCTGCTGGCGACTAGCACTGTAACCTCCGGTGATGGTGGGAAAGAGGGCCGCACCAGCTTGCATTGTCTCGGCGCGAGATTGGGCGACGCGGGCTGCGGCAGCCTTCATGTCAGGGTTGGCCTGGATGGCTTGCAGAACGAGGGACTTCAGCGTGCTGCTGTTGAAATCATCGAGCCAGCCCGTCGCGGCTGTGGGAGCGACTTTGGGGAGCGCGGTCCATTTCTCTGGAGCGATAGCGCGCACCTGCTCCACATCGCGATTCAAGCGTTGATGACCAAGGGGTGGAAAGAATCCACAACCGGTCAGGGTCACGATGGGGGTGAGGAGGAGCAATCCGCGCATGGTCATCAGAAAGCACGGCATAAGCCCTGGATGCAAGGTGGGAACGCGTCCAAAATAGCATGGCTTAGCAACCTGTGAGCCCGCCCTGCGATTGGATAAAAGTGGGGAAGGAACCTTTGAATTTTGGAATTTGATAATACCAGGCCTCAAACCAAGGAAGGGAGTGAGCGGACGTAGTGGCTGGTGAAGCGAAAGTGTTGGGAGGGTTGGGGCGTTTTGTCCGGTCTCAATGTCTGCACCTTCCTCCCGACTGGTTTCCCTGGATGCGTTCCGTGGTTTCGTCATGCTGCTCATGGCCTCCTCAGGCCTGGGACTGGCGGAGATGGCACGGGCGCGACCTGACTCGG